>DASPUH010000158.1:0-34842 GCA_035622975.1 Candidatus Sulfotelmatobacter sp. | reverse complement strand
CGCCGGCCTTCAGCACCTCCATCGGCCTGTTGCGCTGGGCGTCGAGGGCCATCGACGAGGATCCGGCCCACCGCTATGAATCGGCCCCCGCATACGGCGGCCTCGCCCGTCTCCGAGACTGGGTCCGCGGCCTCTTCCCCTAGGGCGCCTCGGTCGCGGTTGCGGCCGACCCTGACCCGATCGTCGCTAGGACGGCTTCGACGAGCGGGTCGAAGGCCTGGAAGGCGGTGTCTTCCGGGGCCTGGATGAGGATCCGCAGCAGGTGGCCCTCGAAGACGCCGTAAGCGACGCGGTAACGGAGCCCGGCCGGCCAGAACTCGCCCTGATCGTTGCTGTTCCCGCCCCCGATGTTGACGGGCGGGGTGATGCGGAAGGCGGGTGGATTCGTGGTCGCACAGGTCGCCTTCACGACCACCGTGAAGTCGGATTGCTGGGCGGCGAAGGCGCCGAAGTAGCGGTTGAGTGGGGGTGTGACCGAGAGCGCGGGGGTCTGGGCCAGCCAGACCGCGAAGTCGTTGCCGCTCGCGCTCAGGGGCCGTGATGCCTTCGCACAGGCATCGGTCGGCACCTGGGTGGGCCACCCGAAGCCCAGGAAGTCGTCCGGTTCGGTGGTGCGGATCAGGCCGATCGACTCGCCTGCCCGGTCGACCAGGGACCAGCCGGTGCCGAGGGTCATGCTGATGTGCGGCAGGCCGTAGTCCGCCTCCACGTAGCGGCCGGCGGCCAGTTCCACGTTGCCGCCGGCATCGTGCCCGATGACCCCGTCCGCGCTGCCCGCGAAGCCGAAGGCGTAGGTCGTGGCGCCCGGCGACGGCGAACCGCCGGGCGGCCCGCTCGAAGGGGTGGGGCCGCTCGCGGCGACCGCGCCGGGGGTGGGGGAGGCGGTGGCCGCGGGCGCGAGGCTGCGGCTCGGCCCGAAGGCGCCGCCGAGGGCGCCGACGACGAGCACCACGGCGAGGGCCACCCCGGTCGCGCCGGCGGCCGCCGCCACGACCACGCGGCGGGGGTCCCCGAATCCCACGAGGCGGCTCGCCACCGGCGGCCGCCGCGACGGCGGGACGGCCGCGCGCGCGCCGTCGGCCTCGACGGTCGTGGCCGCGTACACGGCGATCGGTTCGACGATGCCCTTGAACTGCTTCCGCCCGCGGGCGGCGAAGGCGGCCTCGCCACTCGTCCGTGTGAGGCCCCGCACGGTGTCGCTGACGAGGACCTCGCCGGCGCCGGCGGCGGCGCACAGGCGCGCGGCCAGATTGACCGCGGAGCCGACGTAGCCCTCGGCGGTGTCGGCCGTCTCGCCGGCATGGACCCCCACGCCCACGCGGATCGGTCGCTCGGGATGCTCGGCCGTGGCGCTCGCCGCGGCGGCCACCAGCGCCAGGCCGCAGCGCACGGCGTCGGACGCCGAGGGGAAGACGACGTAGAAGCTGTCGCCCTCGGTCCGGATCTCGGCGCCGCCGAAACGCCGCACGACATCGCGGACGAGGCGGCGGTAGGCGTCGAGGAGGGCCGCCCCGGCAGCATCGCCGCGGGTCTCGACGTAGGCGGTGTAGCCGCGCAGGTCGGCGAACAGGAAGCCCCGCGTCAGGTGGCGGGCGGCCGCCTCGGGGGCGGCTGCGGCGGCCAGCGCCTCGGCGAGGTCGCCGGTGCTCGGGAAGCGCGCCGCGGGGTCCTTGGCGAGGGCCCGGGCGATGACCGCGTCGATCGCCGCCGGCAGCTCCGGCCGGGCCGCGGCGAGCGATGGCGGCGGCGCGTGGACGTGGGCGTAGAGGGTCGCCATCTCGGTCTCGCGCGGGTACGGCTGGCTGCCGGCGAGGCATTCGTAGAGCACGCAGCCGAGCGAGTAGACGTCCGCGCGGGCGTCGATCGGCCGGTTCTCGATCTGCTCGGGGGCCACGTAGCCCACGCTGCCCATGAGCTGGCCGGAGCGCGTCAGGGCCTCGCTGTACTCGGCGTGCTTGGTCAGCCCGAAGTCGGACAGGTAGGCGTGGTCGGTGCCCGGCGCGGAGCCCGGGGCGACGAGGATGTTGCCGGGCTTCACATCGCGGTGGATGAGGCCGGCGGCATGGGCCGCGTCGAGGGCGCTGGCGACCTGCGCGATGAGCGCGACGGTGCGATCGAGGGGCAGCGGCCCGTCGCGTTCGATGATCCCCGCCAGGTCGGGACCCGGCACGTAGCGCATGGCGATGAACGGCTCGCCGGCCGCGTCTCCCGCCTCGTAGATGGGCAGGATGTGGGGGTGATCGAGCGACGCGGCGAGGTGGGACTCGCGGACGAAGCGCTCGCGCACCCGCGGCAGCGCCGCCGTGTCCGCGCCCAGCACCTTGAGGGCCACCTTGCGCCCCAGGCGCACGTCGTCGGCGAGGTAGACGGCACCCATCCCGCCCCGCCCGATGAGGCGCACGATGCGGTACCCGCCGAGGGCATCACCCTCCCCGAGTGGCATGCGCGGGAGTATGCACGGCGCACCGACCCGTCGGAAGGCATCCGGCCGCGGTGCCGGAGTGCACCGGCGCCTGAGCGGCTCGTGGGACGAGGGGTGCGCAGCGAGGATGGGCCGTTATACTGGCCCGACGCCCGGGACGTCCGTGCCCCAGTGCCCGCCGACGGCGACCCGGCTTGAAGATGAGCATCTACCGGCCAGCACCGGAGGAGACGTCGATGCCGCTGCGGTCCGATTCCGAGAATTTCGCGCTGATCCGCGTCGTCGGTATCGGCGGCGGCGGCAGCAATGCCGTCAATCGCATGATTCGTGCGGAGCTGATGGGCGTCGAGTTCATCGCCTGCAACACGGACGCGCAGGCGCTCCTGCAGTCGGATGCGCCGCACAAGATCCGCATCGGCGACAAGATCACCAAGGGTCTCGGTGCGGGCGGTGACCCGGGCATCGGCCAGCGCGCCGCGGAAGAGGACCAGGAGAAGATCTACGAGGCCCTCAAGGACTCGGACATGGTCTTCATCACGGCCGGCATGGGCGGCGGCACCGGTTCCGGTGCGGCGCCCGTCATCGCCGAGATCGCCCGCGACCTGGGCGCCCTGACCATCGGCGTCGTCACCAAGCCGTTCTCCTTCGAAGGTGCCAAGCGCCGCCTCAACGCCGAGAAGTCGACCGAGCAGCTGCGCGACAAGGTCGACACCCTCATCACCATCCCCAACGACCGGCTCAAGGACGTGGTCCAGAAGAACACCTCGATCCAGGACGCGTTCCGCGTCGTGGACGACGTGCTGCGCCAGGGCGTGCAGGGCATCAGCGACCTCATCACGGTGCCCGGCCTGATCAACCTGGACTTCGCCGACGTGCGCACGATCATGAAGAGCGCCGGTTCGGCGCTCATGGGCATCGGCCGCGCGAGCGGCGAGAACCGCGCCGTCGAGGCCGCCCAGCAGGCCATCGCCAGCCCGCTCCTGGAGATCAGCATCACCGGCGCCCAGGGCGTCCTGTTCAACGTCACGGGCGGGCCCAACCTGGGCCTCTTCGAGGTCAACGAGGCGGCCGAGATCATCCGCGCCACGACCGACCCCGAGGCGAACATCATCTTCGGCACGGTCATCGACGAGCGCATGGGCGACGACGTGATGATCACCGTCATCGCCACTGGCTTCGACGCCAGCCGCCGGCGCGACATCGGGCGCCTGGACAGCCCGCATGAGGTTGCCTCCGGCCTGCGCGCCGGGCGTGACAACCGCGACTTCCTGGCCGCGCTCGCGGCCGACCGCCCTGCCACCACCGCCGGCACGCCGGTCATGGAGCCGGCGGAGCGGCGTGACCGCAGCTCCGAGCGCACCGAGCGCCCGGAGCGGGTCGAGGCGCCGCGCCGGCCGACCTTCGAGACCGAGGATCTGGACATCCCGGCCTTCCTGCGCCGTAACAAGTAGCCACGGGCCCGACGGTCGAGGGCCGGCCCTCACCGGCGCCGGGGGATCCACTCCAGGCCGCCTACGCGGCTGCCCGGGCGAGCGTCCTGCGGCAGATCGCCGGCGCGTGCGCGCGTGTCGGGCGGGACCCTTCCGCCGTCGAGCTGGTGGCCGTCTCCAAGACGGTGCCGCCTGAGCGCCTGCGCGCGGCGGTCGCGGCCGGCCTGACGACGCTCGGCGAGAACCGGGTGCAGGAGCTGGCGGCGAAGGCGGCGGTCGTGCCCGGGGTGACGTGGCACCTCGTCGGCCACCTCCAGGCCAACAAGGCGCGGGCGGCCCTGGAGGTCGCGGCCGTCATCCAGGCGGTCGATTCCGTCGAGCTCGCGCAGCGCCTGGACCGGCTTCTGGACGGCCGGGACGGCGGGCCGCGGCCGATCTACCTCCAGGTCAATGTCGACGCCGATCCGGCCAAGGCCGGCTTCGCGCCGGGCGCGCTCAAGGCGGTCCTGTCCGGGATCGCCGACCTGCCGCATCTCCGGTTGGCCGGTCTCATGACGGTGGGACGACTCGTGGCCACGCCGGAAGCGGCGCGGCCCACCTTCGTCGCCCTGCGGCGCCTGTCGGACGCGCTCCGCTCACGCGAGGCGCGGCTGGGGGCGGGGCTGTCGATGGGCATGACCGATGACTTCGAGGTCGCGGTGGAGGAGGGGGCCACCCTCGTCCGCGTCGGGCGGGCGATCTTCGGCGAACGTCCGCCGGCCGGCTGAACGGACCGCCGCGCGGCGACCGACACAGCCGCCTCGGCCGGCTCGCGGCCCCTGCCCGCCTCGCCCGGCCGGCCCGGACCGCTGCCGCCTCGGCCGGCCTTGCGCCGGCCGACCCCCGCCTCGGCCGGCCTTGCGCCTGGCGGCGCTATCGACGGACCGGGCAGCGCCGCTCCGTCGAGCCGTGCGGGAGGCGCAAGAGACGACGCCCGGGAAGAGCGGCGGGCGGCCCTCGGATGGCCGATGGGGGCGCTGCTCCGTCCGTAGCGTCGCCTGCAGCAACAGACGACGGCGCCAGCCGCTGGATGCGTCTCCGCGCGGCCGCCTACCCGGAGGCCGGTGGGTCGGCGGCGGCGCTTACTCGGATCCGGCCCGGTCGGCGGGCGGCGCTTACTCGGATCCGGCCCGGTCGGCGGCGGCGCCTACTCGGATCCGGCCCGGTCGGCGGGCGGCACTGTCGGTGAGGCCTGCGCCGGCCACGGCCTCGCGGTCGGGTCGACCGCCCGGACGAAGCGACGCCCATCCAGGATCAGGACCGGCCCGGGCTCCTCCAGCCGGTAGGCCTGCCGCGTCAGCGTGCCGTCATCCTCGCGCACCTCCAGGATGCCCTCCTGCGGCACGCGGTAGTCATGCTCGAGACGCTGGACCCGCCCCTCATCCAGGACGACGAAGCGCAGCCAGCCGGCCGGGCTGATCTCCATGGACGCCCATCGCTCCGCATCTGCCTCCTCCGGGTCGGGGATCCAGGCGCCCGCCAGGCGGTCGTCGATGTGGCGACTCATGGGCCGGGCCGCGGCGGTCGGGGCTCCGTGCGCACCTGTCTATAATCGGCCGCGCGCGACGCGTTCGTGCGGTTGCCGGGGCGATTGGCTCAGTCGGTTAGAGCGCACGGTTCACATCCGTGAGGTCACTGGTTCGAATCCAGTATCGCCCACCACCGCCATGCGCCCGCATGCAGGGCCGGCGGGCCCTGTCTTCGTCGCGGGGGACGAGGTGCGATGGCCAGCCGGGAACTCACCGTCGATGAGATCATGGCCATCCTGCCCGAGACGCCGCGCCGCCTCGCCGGGCTGACAGCGGGCCTCACCTCGGCCCAGCTGCACGCGCCGCCAGGCCCCGACGCGTGGTCCATCAACGATGTCCTGGCGCACCTGCGCGCCTGCCACGACGTGCTGGGCGGCAACGTCCTGCGGATCCTGGCCGAGGACTCGCCGACCTGGAAGGGCATGAACCCGCGTGCCTGGCTCAAGCACACGGACTACCCCACGTGGGCCTTCGCGCCCGCCCTCGAAACCTTCGCGCGACAGCGATCCCGGTTGCTCCAGGTGCTCGAGCCGCTCCCGCTGGCGTCCTGGGACCGCACCGCCACCGTGGTCGGGATGCTCGGCGAGACGTATGCCCACAGCGCACGCTACTACGCCGCCTGGATGGCCGGCCACGAGCGGGGGCACTGGGCCCACGTCCGCCGCCTCGTCGAGGCGCTCGGGAGCGCGCCGGCCGAGTCGACGGCCCGGACCGACCGGGGGCGCGCTCAGACGGGGTAGCCTAGGGTCACTGTCAAGCCCCCAGACCCGAGGGACCATGTCGCGCCCCGAGCCGCCCGTCCGCACGATCGCGCCGCCGGAGCGCACGATCGTCCACGCCACGGACCTGGGCGGGGTGAGTGTGCTGAAGCACGGCGCCCTCTACCTCCTGACGGATCTCTTCGGCGACATCCATCCCGGCACGCGCGGGCTGGGCCTCTATCACGGCGACACGCGCGTCCTGTCCTGTGCGGCGTTGACCCTGGACGGCCTGCGGCCGGCGCTCCTGCGCGGCGACACCGCAGAGAATTTCCGCAGCACGATCCAGCTCACCAACGCCGATCTCCGCCGCAACCCGGCCGACAAGATGGCCGCTGACAAGGTGCTGGCCCACCAGTCGCTCGGCATCACCCGCCACCGGGTCATCGACGGCGCGCTGCGGGAGCGGCTGGTCATCACCAACTTCACGGAGCACCAGGAGCGACTCACCATCGAGCTGTCCCTCGGGGCTGATGCGGCCGACATCTTCGAGGTGCGCGGCTACGAGCGCGAACGGGTGGGCACGAGCCTGCCGATCGTCGTCACCCCGACCCGTGTCGTCTTCGGCTACCGTGGGCTCGACCACGTCCTGCGGCGCACCCAGGTCGCCTTCAACCGCGGCGATGTCCGGCCGGCCGTCGACGGGGCCGTCGGCGGGGCGGCCCTCGTCGTCCGCTGGCGTCGCAGCATCGAGGCGGGCGGCTCCATCGAGCTGGCGTGGACCGTCTGGGCGGATGCGCTGCCCGATCCGGACGGCACGCGGCCGCTGACCGCGAGCCCGGGAGCCCCGCCTGCGGTGAACGAGGCCGTCCCGGCCGCGGCCTACCGCAGCTGGCGGGAGGGCATGGCGGAGGTGGCCTCCGACCACGAGCCCTTCGACCGGTTGATCGGGCGGAGCGTGGCCGACCTACGGCTCCTGCTCGACGACGGTCCTGGCCCTGGGGAGCACTACGTGGCCGCCGGTGTGCCGTGGTTCACCACGCTGTTCGGCCGCGATGCCCTTATCGCTGCGTACGAGGCCATCGCGGTGCGGCCGACGCTCGCGATGAGCACCCTGGAGGTCCTCGCGGCGCGGCAGGCGACGGCCGACGACCCGGCCAGCGATGCGGATCCGGGCAAGATGCTCCACGAACTGCGGACCGGGGAGATGGCCCACACCGGGGAGTTGCCCTTCGGCCGCTACTACGGCTCGGTCGACGCTACGCCCCTCTGGCTGATCCTCCTCGGCGAGACGTTCGCCTGGACCGGCGACATGGCCCTCCTGGACCGGCTGTGGCCGCACGCCCTGGCCGCCCTCGAGTGGATCGACCGCTATGGCGACCGCAGCGGCGATGGCTTCGTGGAGTACGAGCGCCGCGCACCACTCGGCCTGCTGAACCAGGGGTGGAAGGACTCGCGGGACTCGGTGCGGGATCGGGCCGGCCGGATTGTCGAGGCGCCCATCGCCCTGGCCGAGGTGCAGGGCTACGTCCACGAGGCCAAGCAGCGCATGGCCGAGCTCGCCCGTCGGCGGGGCGAGGATGAGCTTGCGGCGCGGTTGGACCGGGAGGCGGCCGGCCTCCGGGAGCGCTTCGAGGCCGCCTTCTGGGTCGAGGACCTGGGCTACTACGCCATGGCCCTCGGCCGTGACGGACGTCCGGCCGATGCGATCACCTCCAACGTCGGCCAGGCTCTGTGGGGAGGTGTCGTGGCCCCCGGGCATGCCCGGGCGGTCGTGGACCGCCTGACGCAGCGTGACCTGGACTCGGGCTGGGGCATCCGCACCTACGCCGCCGGCCAGCCCGGCTACAACCCGCTGGGCTACCACACGGGATCGGTCTGGCCGCACGACAACGCCCTGATCGTGGCGGGCATGAAGCGCTACGGCTTCGACGACGCGGCCGGCGACCTTGCCTCGCGCATCTTCGAGGCCGCCCGCCACTTCCCCGACGGGCGCATGCCCGAGCTGTTCTGTGGCTTCGCGCGCCGCGAGGTCGACGTGCCGGTGCCCTACCCGGTCGCGTGCTCCCCGCAGGCCTGGTCGGCGGCCGCCCCGCTCCAGCTCATGCGCACGATGCTCGGCATGCGCGCCAGCGCCGCCGACGGCACGCTGGAGCTGTTCCGGCCCTACCTGCCGACCTGGCTGGGCAAGCTGACGGTGACGAACCTGCGCGTCGGTGCGGCGAGCGTGGACCTGCTGTTCCACCGCTGGCGCGGCGCGACGAGCGCGGAGGTCCTGCGCAAGTCGGGCCGCCTGGAGGTGATGATCCGGGTCTAGCGCGCGGCCAGACGACGCCCGTGGTGCGGTGGAGCCGCACCTATGATCGGGGCGTGATCCGTTTCGAGGGAGTCGGCGTCAGCACGCGAGGTGCTGTGCTCCTCGAAGACGTCGATTGGACCGTCCGTACCGGCGAGCGCTGGGTCGTGATCGGGCCCAACGGGGCCGGCAAGACGACGCTGCTGCGGATCGCCGCCGGCTACCTGTACCCGACCCGCGGCCGGGTCGAGCTCTTGGGCAGGACCGTGGGCCGGACCGATGTCCGCGCCCTGCGGCCGCGGATCGGCTTCCTGAGCACCGCGCTGCGTAACCTCGTGCGTGACGATCTGCGGGCGCTCGACGTGGTGACCACCGCCGCGGTCGGGGCCCTGGACCCCTTCTGGACCCACGACCGCGACGATGGGTCGCGAGCCGCGGCCCACCGCCTGCTCCAGCGGTTCGGGGCAGGGGAGCTTGCCGAGCGGACGATGGGCAGCCTCTCCTCCGGCGAGCAGCAGCGCGTGCAACTGGCACGAGCGCTGCTGCCCGACCCCGACCTCCTTTTGCTCGATGAGCCGTTCGCCGGCCTGGACCTGGGCGGGCGGGCGCAACTGCTGGCGGCACTCGGCACGCTGGCCGGGGAAACCCGGCCGGCGGCCATGGTCCTGGTGGCCCATCACCTCGAGGAGATCCCGGCCGGGTTCGACCACGCCGCCGTCCTGGCACGTGGTCGGATGACCGCCCAGGGGCGTCGCGACGATGTCCTGAGCGACGCCATCCTGAGCGATGCGTACGGCCTGCCCTTGCACCTCCACCGTGGCCGTGACGGCGCCCTGCGCGTCAGGAGCCCCTGATCGACCCGGTACCAAGCGCTGCCCCGGCCGGTACGCAAGAGCCGGCTGGCGAGCGCGGCACGGCATGCGATGCTCCGCCGACCACAGGGGTGGACGCGACATGAGCATCGGCCTCGACGGCTACACGATGAGCGGGCTCCTCCACGCGGCGTTCGAGGCCACGGGGCGGCTCAGCGACGCCCTCGAGAGCGAGACGACGCTGCGGCTCGTCAGCGGCCGGCTGGTGCGCCTGGACGCGGGCGTGGCCCAGGATGTGACCGGCACGTCGCTCCCGGTCGACGACATCTGCCTCGCCGTCGCGGCCCCGGAGACGGCCATCCCCGGCCATCTCGCGTGGCACGACCTGGTGCTGACGGCCGGGCCATGGCACATCGAAGGGGCCATGCCGACGATGCCGGGCTTCGATCCGGGACGGGCCCTGGCGCGGCCGCAGGGCACGTTCGTGCTGCTCCGCGACGTGCGCATCGGTCTGGCCGGCCAGCCGGGGGCGGAGGACAGCGTGCCCTACGGCTGGATCAACCGCTACGTCGTCGACCGGGTCGAGGCCGATATCGATCTGGGCTTCTTCTTCCCCGGCGCGGAGGGCGCCGCCAAGCCCGCCGTCGTCCCCGGCTCAGCCACCTGACCGACGTCGCGGGGCCACGACCCCGTACCATGGGCGCGTGGCAGGACGCTCGGGACCACGCGCCGCCGCGCCGCTCGCCCTGACGCTGGCCCTGGCCGCATGCCTCGGCGGCTGTAGTGCCGCCGGCACCCCCTCACCGTCGGTCGCGCCGGCGACGGCCACCCCGGCCCCCACTGCGGCCGCATCCATACCCCTGGACCTGTGCGCCAACACCGGCGCCGACTGTGTCCCGCCTGCCGGCCGCTACCTGGCCCAGCAGTTCCAGCCGCCGATCGGCTTCACCCTCGATGATGGCTGGGCCAACGGCACGTACGTGGAGCGGGCCATCCAGCTCGTGCGTCCCGGCATCGACGACGCGACGCAGAGCCTGTCCATCGTCAGCGGGCAGCTGGATGGCCCGACCGGCGCGGCCGCCGCGGCCGGCACGACCGCGGCCCAGTTCCTGACCTACGTGCGTGCGCTCCCCGGCCTCACCGTCAGCGGGCCGGCCGCCGTGCTCATCGGCGGCCTCGCGGCGAGCCAGTTGGACGTGAAGGTGGACAAGAAGGCCAACGTCACCCTCTTCAACCTGCCCATCAGCGCTTCGCAGGAGGACCCCTTCTACCTGCGGGCGGGCGAGACGGCGCGGCTCGTGGTGGTCGACGCGGCCGGCCAGCGGGTCGTCTTCGTCATCGAGGTCTTCGGCACGGCCAGCATGGCCGACTTCCTGAAGACCGAGATGCAGCCCTTCCTGACCAGTGTGACGTTCCAGCCGACCCCCTGAACCGCCTCGGGTGCTGTCAGCGCCCGGGCACGAGCTGGCGCAGCACGAAGAGCACGTTGGCCGGCCGCTCGGCCAGTCGCCGCAGGTACCACGGGTACCAGGCGGTGCCGTAGGCGATGAGGCAGCGCACCTCGTGCCCTGCCTGCGCCAGGCGGCGCAGGTCGGCCGAGTGGATGCCGTACAGCATGCCGATCTCATAGCTGGCACGGTTGATGCCACTCCGCTCGGCCAGCGCGGCGATCCGCTCCAGCAAGCCGATGTCGTGCGTCGCGAAGGCGGAACGCAGGCCGTGGCGCCCGCGGCTCAGCTCGAGCATCCGCGCGGCCAGGGCCAGGAAGTTGAGGTCGACATCGCGCTTCGCCGGGAAGGCCACGTCCGGCGGCTCGGCGTAGGCGCCCTTGACGAGCCGCACGCCGATGCCGCTGCCGGCGAGCGCCTCCAGGTCCGCCGCCGTCCGATGCAGGTAGGCCTGCAGGCACACGCCGACGGAGGCGCCATCGTTTCGCAGCGTGCGCACGAGGGCCAGCGTGCGGTCGACGTAGGTGTGGTCCTCCATGTCCAGCCAGAACATCCCGCCGGCCTCCGCCTGGCTCGCCGCGAGGCGCCGGCAGTTGGCGAGGGTCGCCGCCGCATCCAGGTCCAGGCCCAGCTGGGTGGGCTTGACGGAGATCTCCGCGCGCAACCCGGCCTGGGCGACCTGCTGCAGCGCGTCGACGTAGTGGTCGGTGACGGCCTGCGCCTCCTCGAGCGAGGTCAGGTTCTCGCCGAGGTGGGTGAGCCACACGCCGATGCCGTCGGCGCGGAAGCGCTCCGCGGCGGCGAGCGCCGCGGCCAGGTCCTCGCCGGGCATGAAGCGCCTGGTCGCGCGCCGCACGAACGGCCAGCGCGGGACGCTCGCGCGCAGCCAGCGGTTCCGGGACGCCCACAGCAGGGCCGAGCGGAGGGGCGTCACGCCTCGGCGGCGAGACGGCGCAGGACGGCCGGCAGGATGCCCCCCTGGCGGTAGTACTCGACGTCGACAGGGCCGTCCAGGCGGGCCACCGCGGGGAAGGAGCGGCTGGCGCCATCCATCCCGGTGACCCGGACCGTGACCCGCTGGTGGGGCCGCACGCCGTCGGCGAGGCCGAGCAGGTCATAGCGCTCGCGCCCGGTGAGTCCGTGTGACGCGGCGCTCTCGCCGGGCAGGAACTCGAGGGGCAGGACGCCCATGCCCACCAGGTTGGCGCGATGGATCCGCTCGTAGCTCTGGGCCAGCACGGCCTGCACACCGAGCAGGACCGTGCCCTTGGCGGCCCAGTCGCGCGAGGACCCCGAGCCGTACTCCCGTCCGGCGATCACGAGGAGCGGCACGCCATCGCCCTGGTAGCGCATGGCCGCGTCATACAGGAACATCGCGTCACCGGTCGGCTGGTGCGTCGTGTAGGGGCCCTCCCTGCCATCGGCCAGGGCATTGCGCAGGCGGATGTTGCCGAACGTGCCACGCATCATGACCTCGTGGTGGCCGCGGCGGGCGCCGTAGCTGTTGAACTCCACCGGGGCCACGCCGTGCGCCTGGAGCCACGTGCCGGCGGGGCTCCACGGCGGGATGGACCCGGCCGGGCTGATATGGTCGGTCGTCACCGAGTCGCCGAGCAGGGCCAGCACCCGGGCCCCGGTCAGGTCGCCGCGGGGTGCCGGAGTGCGTTCCAGGCCGGCGAAGAAGGGCGGCCGGGCGATGTACGTGGAGGCCGGATCCCAGGCGTAACGGTCCCCATCGGGGATCGGCAGCGCGCGCCAGCGCTCGTCGCCGTCGAAGACGCTGGCGTAGATGTCGTTGAAGAGCTGGGGCGAGATGGCCTCGCCGATGACGGCCCGGATCTCCGCCGGGCGGGGCCAGATGTCGGCCAGGAAGACCGGGCGGCCGTCGCTGGCGGTGCCCAGGGACTCGCGGGTCAGGTCGATGTCGACCCGGCCGGCCAGGGCGAAGGCGACGACCAGCGGCGGGCTGGCGAGGTAGCTGGCACGCGCCAGGGGATGGATCCGCCCCTCGAAGTTGCGGTTGCCCGAGAGGACCGCGACGACCACCAGGTCGTCGGCCTCGACGGCCCGCGCGACGGCCTCGTCGAGCGGCCCCGAGTTGCCGATGCAGGTCGTGCACCCGTAGCCGACCAGGTCGAAGCCGAGCGTCTCGAGGGGTGCCATCAGGCCGGCCTTCTGGAGGTAGCCGGTGACGGCGCGTGAACCGGGCGCCAGACTGGTCTTGACGGTCGGCGCGACGGTCAGGCCGCGAGCCACCGCGTTGCGCGCCAGGAGTCCCGCCCCGACCATGACCGTGGGGTTGGACGTGTTGGTGCAGCTGGTGATGGCGGCGATGACGACGGAGCCGTTGCTCAGCGTGAGGTGCTGCCCGCCGACCTCCACGGGGACCTGGCGGTAGCGCCGCGGGTCCAGGGCCACGGATGCCGGGGCCGCACCAGCCTGCAGGTCGGCGGCAACCGCGGCCTGGTCCGGCGGCAGGTCCCGCGTGTCGGCCCCGCCGCCCTCGTCGGTGAAGCGGGCCTCCGCGATCCTGGTATCGGGCGCCTCCTCCAGGCCGTCGGGGAAGGACGCCCGGAAGGAGGTCCGCAGGTCGGCCAGGTCGACCCGGTCCTGCGGCCGTCGTGGGCCGGCCACGGCGGGGTGAACGGTGGTCAGGTCGAGTTCGAGCGTGGCGTCGAAACGTGGCCCCGGTCCTGGTTCGCGCCACAGGCCCTGGGTCTTCGTGTAGCGCTCGACGAGGTCCACGAGCTCGGCCGGACGGCCGGTCAGGCGCAGGTAGGCGAGGGTCTCGTCATCCACCGGGAAGAGCGTGGCGGTGGCCCCGAATTCGGGGCTCATGTTGCTGATGGTGGCCCGGTCGGCCAGCGTCAGGCCGGCCAGGCCGTCGCCCGCGAATTCGACGAACGCGCCGACGACCCCGTGCGCCCGCAGCCGTTCGGTCACCACGAGGACGAGATCGGTGGCCGTGGAGCCCACGGGCAGCTCGCCGCTCAGGCGCACGCCGACCACGCGCGGCATGGGCTGGTAGAGCGGCTGGCCCAGGAGGA
The DNA here is from genome assembly GCA_035622975.1 of Candidatus Sulfotelmatobacter sp. Lineage (GTDB taxonomy): Bacteria > Chloroflexota > Limnocylindria > Limnocylindrales > CSP1-4 > DASPUH01. The sequence continues at coordinate 21,121 of DASPUH010000158.1, read as the reverse complement.
CCGCCTCAGCCTCGATGCCGCCGACGCCGTAGCCCAGGACGCCCAGGCCGTTGACCATCGTCGTGTGGCTGTCGGTGCCGACAAGGGTGTCGGGGAAGGCCAGCACGGTCCCGTCCGCCGCCGCGCGGCGCGCCACCACGGTGGCCAGGTACTCCAGGTTGACCTGGTGGACGATGCCCGTGCCCGGCGGCACGACCCGCAGGTCGCGGAAGGCCGTCTGCGCCCAGCGCAGCAGCTGGTAACGCTCGCCGTTGCGCTCGTACTCGCGTCCCACGTTGAAGGGGAACGCGTCGCCCGTCGCCCAGCGATCCACCTGGACGGAATGGTCGATGACCAGGTCGGCCGGCACGAGCGGGTTGATGCGGGCGGGATCGCCGCCCAGGTCGGCCATCGCGTCGCGCATGGCCGCCAGGTCGACCACGGCCGGCACGCCGGTGAAGTCCTGCAGGATGACGCGCGCGGGCAGGAACGGCAGCTCGGCCTCGATCGCCGCGCCCGGCTGCCAGGCGGCCAGCGTCGCCACGTCGCTCGCCTCAGCCAGCCCGCCGCCGGCGTGGCGCAGCAGGTCCTCCAGGAGGATCTTGACGGTCATCGGGAGGCGGGCCAGGTCGGGTGCGCCGCTCGACGCGAGGGGCACGTAGGCCACGGTGGAACCGTCGGCGAGGGCCAGGCGCGCGCGCGCGGTGCCGCCGTCGGGTGGGATCGAAGGTGTCATCGTCGGGGCCTCCTCGGATCCCGCGCCACGGCGCGGGCGGGTCGGCGCCTGACGGGTGTGCCCGCCTCGGGTCGAGCGTGCTTGACCAGCCGAGTATACCCCGCGCATGGCAGCATGGACGGATGGCCGGCTTCCCCGCCCACGACCACGGTGACCGCATCCTGGCCGACCTCCATGCCCGGGCCCACGACGAGGGCCGGCCGCACCTGCACGCCCGCGGTGACGACGATCCGGCCGCGCCGCCGCGTCTCGGCATCATCGGTGCCGGCCACGTGGGGTTGGTCCTGGGCCGCGCCTTCACCGCCGCCGGCTGGCCTGTGGTGGCGGTGGCTAGCCGTGATCCCGGCCGGCGGGCGCGCTTCCAGGCAGCGGTGCCGCGCGCGCGAGCCTACCCGGAGGCCGCGCCGGTCCTGGACGACGTGGAGATCGCCTTCCTGACCGTGCCCGATGACGCCATCGCGATGGTGGCCGCGGGGCTCCGCCTCTACGCCGGGCAGGGGCTCGTCCACACCAGCGGCCTCGTGCCGTCGGCCGTGCTGGCGCCGGCGCTGTCGGCCGGCACGCTCGCGGCCTCCTTCCATCCCCTGGTCGCGTTCGCCCAGGAAGACGAGGCCCTCGCGGCCCTGCCCGGGTCCACCGTCGCGCTCGAGGGCGACGAGCCGCTGGTGTCGATGCTGGCCGAGCTGGCCGCGGTAATCGGCGCCCAGCCCGTCCGCGTGCCCGCGGGAGCCAAGGCCGCCTACCATGCCGCGGCTGTCATGGCCGCGGGAGCCGAGATCGCGCTCCTCGACGCGATCGTGTCGCTGGGCCGCGGAGCCGGCCTGGACGAGCCCGCCTCGCTCGCGGTGTACCTGCCCCTCGTGCGGCAGGCCCTGGCCGGGGCGGAGACGCTCGGCGTCCGGGCGGCCCTGACCGGCCCGATCGTGCGGGGCGACGGGGGGACGGTCCGGGCCCACCTGGAGGCCCTGGCCCGCCTCGCCCCGGATACCCTTGACCTGTATCGCGCCACGGCCGAACGGGAGGTGGCGATGGCCCTGGCGGAAGGCCGTCTGACCGCGGATCAGGCAGGCGCGCTGCGCTCGCTGCTCGCGGCCGGGGGCTGATGCTGTCGGCCCGGGTCACGGCGCCCTGGGTCCCCCCGCGCCTGAACATCACGTGTTGCCAACGACCGACGGGGGCGGCCTCCCCGCCTGTTCTGAACCCGTGGCGCACGGTCCGTCGCCGGAGGGGCATAGAACGGTCGTGGATCGACCGTCCGCCGCCGCTTCCGTCGTTGTAGCGAACCCTGCATGTTCAAGGGGGCGAGAAGCCGGGGAGGCGCGCCACCGGGCTGACGGGCAAGCACGACAGATCGGCCCGCGCGGACATCGCCGCTGGCGTCGGCGGCGGGGCGCGGCCGCACCGCCATCGTGTTGCATCGCCACGCGGGCGCGTTACCATGCGAACGACATGCACAGCAGCGTCGCCGCCATCCGGGGCGCACGAGTCAGCGCCCGCTTCGTCCGGCCGTCAGCACGCCACCGCCAGCGCCAGCTGGGGTTGCAGCGGAGCGACCTGACGCGCCTGCTTCAGGCGACGCACACCCAGCCCGTGGCCCCCACCGCGTCGCTCGTCGACCGCCTGCACGGCCGCCACGGGATGGTCGTGGCCGGACCCCCGACTCGGGCCATCGCCCCGCTCCGCAGGAGTGCTGTGGTCAGCTGGGCGACTGGGCCCGTGGCGCTCTCGCGTCGCCCGCGGCCGTACCGCGCGGCGCCGTGGCGCGGCTGACCGGGAAGTCGCGGCCCCGCCTGCCCAACGCGCAGGCCACCTCAGCTGGAGGGATCGTCGTCCGCGTTGGCCAGGGCCGTCACGAGTTGGTGCTCGGCCTGCGCCGCCTCGACCGCGACCGCGAGTTGTGGACCCTGCCCAAGGGCACGCCCGAGCCGGGCGAAACCATCGAGCAGACGGCCATCCGGGAAGTGAGCGAGGAGACCGGCCTGGGCGTGCGGATCGTGGAGCCGGTGGGCGACATCGACTACTTCTTCATCCAGGACCGCGTGCGCATCCACAAGACCGTGCACTACTTCCTGATGCTGCCGGAAGGGGGCGACATGGCCACGCACGACCATGAGTTCGATGAGGTGGCCTGGGTGGCCCTCGACGAGGCCGCCGCGCTGATGCGCCACGAGACCGAGCGCCAGATCGTGGCCCGTGCCCGTCCCGCCATCGAGCGCACGCTGCCCCTCACGATGGCGGCCGCCTGATGCGCCGCACGTCGCTCTACGAGGCACACGCGGCGGCCGGTGCCCGTCTCATCGAGTTCGGGGGCTGGGAGATGCCCGTGCAGTACACGGGCATCCTGGAGGAGCACCGGGCCGTGCGCCAGGCGGCCGGCCTGTTCGACCTGTCGCACATGGGCGAGCTGTTCGTGGAGGGCCCGGGGGCGGCGGCCGCGCTCGCCTTCGCCCTCGTCTCGGATCCAGGTCGGCTGGCGGTCGGGCGGGCCCAGTACTCCCTCATCTGCGCGCCTGACGGCGGCCTGATCGATGACCTCATCGTCTACCGTCTCGCCGACGAGCGGTTCCTGGTGGTGCCCAACGCGGGCAACCGCGAGATCGTGACCGAGGCCATGCGCGAGCGCGTGGCTGGCTTCGACGCGCGGCTGGATGACGCCTCCCTCCGCACCGCGCTGCTCGCCGTCCAGGGGCCGCGCGCCCTGGGCATCGTGGCGCCGCTGGCAGAGGCGGACCTGAGCGCCGTGCGCTACTACGGGATCACGCAGACCCGGGTGGCCGGCACCGAGGCCCTCGTCGCGCGGACGGGCTACACCGGCGAGGACGGCTTCGAGCTGTTCGTGCCCTGGGACGCTGCCCCGGCCCTGTGGGACACGCTGATGGCGGCCGGGCGCGCCGCGGGGCTCGTGCCGGTCGGGCTGGGGGCCCGCGACACCCTGCGCCTGGAGGCCGGCATGCCCCTCTACGGCAACGAGCTCGACCGGACCGTGAACCCCTTCGAGGCGGGGCTCGGCCGGGTCGTGCGGCTGGACAAGCCAGGTGACTTCGTGGGCCGCGCCGCGCTGGAGGCCATCCTCGCCCGGCCGCTCTCGCGGACGCTCGTGGGCCTGGTCTTGCGGGAGCGCGGCGTCGCCCGCCACGGCTATCCGCTCTTCGCGCCCGCCGCGGTCGCCGCACCGACAGGCGTCGTCACCAGCGGCAGCGTATCCCCCACCCTCGGCGTCTCGATCGCCATGGCCTACGTCCCGCCCGATGCTTCGGCAGTGGGTACCATGGAGGCGGTCGCCATCCGCGACGGCCGCGTGGCCGCGGAGGTGGTGGCCCTGCCTTTCTACGTTCGTCCTCGCTGACAAGGAGTCGTGCCCGTGGACGTGCCCGACGGATTGCGCTACACCGACGACCACGAGTGGCTTCGCGTGGAGGGCGACGCGGGCGTGGTGGGCATCACCGGCTATGCCGCCGACCAGCTGGGGGACGTCGTGTTCGTCGAGCTGCCCGCTGTCGGCGCCCGCTTCGAGCGCGGCCGGACCTTCGGTGTGGTCGAGTCGGTGAAGGCCGTCAGCGACCTGTTCGCCCCCGTCGCCGGCGAGGTCGTGGAGGTCAACCTGGCGCTGGCCGACCAGCCCGAACTGGTGAACTCGGAGCCCTACGGCGCCGGCTGGCTGGTGCGCCTGCGGCTCAGTGACCCGGCCCAGGCGGACGCCCTCAAGGACGCCGCGGCCTACCGCGAGATGACCAAGGCCGGCTGACCCGATGCCCTACGGCCCGCACAGCGGGGAGGATCGGGCACGCATGCTCGAGGCGCTCGGGCTGACCTCGGTCGAACCGCTCTTCGCCGACATCCCGGCCGCCGTCCGGGCCCGGGGGCTTGACCTGCCGGCACCACTGCCCGAGCTGGAGCTGGCGCAACGCCTGGAGATGCTGGCACGCCGCAACCGGACCGACCTGGCCAGCTTCCTGGGCGCCGGCGTGTACCGCCACTACCTCCCGCCGGTGGTCGACCAGATGCTGCTCCGCGGCGAGTTCTACACGGCCTACACCCCGTATCAGCCAGAGATCAGCCAGGGCACCCTGCAGACGATCTACGAATACCAGTCGATGCTGGCCGAGCTGACCGGGCTGGATGTCGTCTCCGCCTCGCACTACGACGGGGCTGCGGCGACCGCCGAGGCGGCGCTCATGACCGTCCGCGCGACGCACCGCTCCCGGGTCCTGGTCAGCAGGGCCGTCCACCGGCACTACGTGGAGGCCACGCGCACCTACTTCCGTGGTGCCGAACTGACCCTCGACGAGCTCCCCACGCGGGACGACGGGACGACCGACCTGGCGGCCCTGGAGCGGGAGCTGGCCGATCAGGCCCGTCCCGTGGCCGGCGTGTTGCTGGGCCAGCCCAATGCCTTCGGGCTCCTGGAGCCGATGGCCGAGGCGGCCCGCCTGGCCCACGCCGCGGGCGCGCTCATGGTGGCGGTCATCGAGCCGGTGTCGCTCGCCGTGCTCGCCCCGCCCGGGACCTACGGCGCCGACATCGCGGCCGGCGAGGGCCAGCCCCTCGGCATCCCGCCACAGTACGGCGGTCCGTACCTGGGCATCCTGGCCTGCACGCAACCGCTCGTGCGGCAGATCCCCGGCCGGCTGGTCGGCGCGACGACCGACGCGGAGGGGCGGCGCGCCTTCGTCATGACCCTCCGCGCGCGCGAGCAGGACATCCGCCGCGAGCGCGCCGCGAGCAACATCTGCACCAACCAGGCGCTCTGTGCCCTGGCGGCCACGGTCTACCTGGCGACGATCGGCCCCCACGGCCTGCGTGACGTCGCCGCCGACGGGGCGGCTCGCGCGCGACGCCTGGAGGACGCCCTCACGGAGGCCGGGGCCCCGCGCGTGCACGCCGCGCCGTACCTCAATGAGTTCGCCATCAGCGTGCCCGACGCGGCCCGTGTCCACGAGGCCCTCCTGGCGCGCGGCATCCTGGCCGGGTTGCCCCTGGGCACGTGGTACCCCGACGACCCGCTGCTGCGCGAATCGCTCCTCGTGTGCGCCACCGAGGTGACGACCGACGACGAGATCCGGCGCTTCGGCGAGGCCCTCCGCGACGTCCTGGCCGCCGACGGCGGTGAGCCCGTCGCGACGGGCGGCATGCCCGGCAGGGAGTTCGCTCATGAGTGACGACCGGGCGCGCGACGGCGCCACCGCCGCCCCCGACCTCGGGCCGCGGACGGCCGTGGGACCGACCCTCCAGCCCACCCTTGCCGAACTGTCGCGGCCGGGCCGCGGCGGGCACAAGATCCCGCACCCGCCGGCCGATGCCCTGGCCGGCATCCCCGCCCAGCACCGCCGGCCGGGGGTCCCGGCCCTGCCCGAGCTGAACGAGCTGGAGGTGGTGCGGCACTTCGTCAACCTGTCGCACCTCAACTACGGCGTCGACACCGGCTTCTACCCCCTGGGCTCGTGCACCATGAAGTACAACCCCAAGCTCAATGAGTGGGCCGCCCGCCTGCCTGGCTTCGCGGCGCTGCATCCGCTGGCGCCCGACGCCGTGGCGCAGGGCACCCTTGAGCTGCTCTGGGAGACCGAGCAGTGGCTGGCGGAGATCAGCGGCATGCGCGCCGTGACGCTCCAGCCGGCGGCCGGGGCCCAGGGTGAGCTGACCGGCATCCTCATGGTCCGTGCCTATCACGAAGCCCGCGGCGACCACGCCCGGCGTGAGGTGATCGTGCCCGACTCCTCGCACGGCACCAATCCCGCCACGGCGTCGATGGCCGGCTTCACGACCGTGACGGTGCCCTCGGCGGCCGATGGCGGGGTGGATCTTGACGCGCTGCGTGCGGCGCTGGGTCCGCAGACGGCCGCCGTGATGCTGACCAACCCGTCGACACTGGGACTGTTCGAGGCGCGGGTCGTGGACCTGCTGGAGGCCGTCCACGCCGTGGGCGCCCTGGCCTACATGGATGGCGCCAACCTGAATGCCGTGCTGGGCAAGTTCCGGCCCGGCGAGGCCGGCTTCGACGTGATGCACTTCAACGTCCACAAGACGTTCTCCACGCCGCATGGCGGCGGCGGCCCGGGGGCCGGGCCGGTGGGCGTGGGCGACGCGCTCCTGCCGTACCTGCCGAGCCCCCGCGTGGTGCGCGATCCCGACGGCGCCTTCCGCCTGGAGCGGCCGGACGAGCGGCCCGCCTCGATCGGCCGCGTGCGAGCCTACCAGGGCAGCGCCGGGGTCTTCGTGCGCGCGTACGCGTATCTCCGCGCCCACGGCGGCAGTGGCCTCGTGGAGGTGAGCGAGGACGCCGTGCTGGCCGCCAACTACCTCAAGTCACGCCTGCGCGGCACCTATGACATCCCCTACGACCGGCCCTGCAAGCACGAGTTCGTGGCCAGCGGGGAGTCGCTCAAGGTGGCCACCGGCGTGCGCACCCTCGACGTCGCCAAGCGGCTCATCGACAAGGGCTTCCACCCACCCACGATCTATTTCCCCCACATCGTGGAGGAGTGCCTGCTGATCGAGCCGACCGAGACCGAGTCGGTCGAGACGCTGGACGCCTTCGCCGACGCCCTGCTGGCCATCGCCGCAGAGGCGCACGACGATCCCGAGGTGGTCCACTCGGCGCCCCATACGGCGCCGGTCCGCCGGCTCGACGAGGCGACGGCGGCCCGCCAGCCCGACCTCCACTGGCGGCCCATGACCGGCGTCGAGACGCCCTGTCCGATCTGATCGCGGTCCGCCGCCGTGCCCTCGCGGGCGGCCTCGCGGCGCTCCTCGCGCTGGCCTGCGGCAGCCCCACACCGGTGCCCACGTCGGTCGTCCAGCCCTCGCCGCTGGCCTCCGACCCGACCGCCGTCGACACCCTTCGCATCGGCGTGCCGGCCGACCCCACGGGCTTCATCGTGCCCTCGGACGACGTGGCGACGCAGCTCGTGCAGCGCTTCCTCCAGGCCTCCCTCTACCGGCTCGATCCGCGGCTCGTGCCCCAGCCGGACCTGGCCGCGGCGGCGCCCGCGGTGACGGCGAGCGGCCTGACGTGGCGCGTCACGCTCGCCGCGGATCGCCACTTCAGTGACGGCACCCTCGTCACAGCCTCGGACGTGGTGCGAACCTACCAGTTGGCGCTGCAGCCGGATTGCCCGTTCGCCGGCCTGTGCGACACGATCGGCGGCGCCCTGGCGGCCGTTGCCTCGCCGGCGCCGGGCGTGGTCGTCTTCACGCTCCGCCGGCCCTGGGCGCCGTTCCAGACCGACGTGCTGGCCCAGCTGCCCATCCTGCCCGGGGCGGCCCTCGACGCCAGCCTGGCCCGCCTCCTCGCCGGCATCGGCGGGGTGACGACGCAGCGGGTGAGCGACCTGCTGGGGGCCATCCAGACGACCACGACCGCGCCGGCCTGCGCCGAGTCGCCGGCTCCGCAGGACTGCGACCCCGCGTTCTACGCGGCCAGCCTGCGGGCCCTGCTCACCGATGCCGAGGTGGCGATCCCTGCGGCAGCGTCCTTCACCGGCTCGGATGGGCGACCCGACGCCACCGCCTATGCGACCGCCCTGCTGGGCCAGCTCGAGGCGCTCGCCACGGTGCAGACGGCCGTCGGGACGGACCGCCTCGCCGCCGCCCTGCCCCTGCTCGACCTGCAGGTCCACCCCATCGGCGCCGGCCCGTTCGTCCTGGCCGGCTGGACGCCCGGGAAGTCGATCGAGCTGTCCCGCTGGGGCGCCTCGCCGGGTCCCGGCGCGCCGGCCCATATCCGCCTCGTCACCATCGGCGACCCGAGCGTCGCCGCCACCGAGCTCCAGGCGGGCGACCTGGACTGGCTGCCGGTGGTCCAGGCAGACGCCGTGCCGGGCCTGGCCACCTCGTCCCGCCTGACGGTCGCGGCGCGCCCGTCCGACACCCTGCGCGTGCTCGTGTTCAACGTCCGCCAGGGGCACCCCTACGCGGACACGGCCGCCCGCGAGGCGTTCGCGGCGTGTCTGGATCCCAGGGCCCTGGCCAGCGCCGCGGCGACGGTCGACGCCTTCGCTGCCACCGATGTGCTCCAGCCGGGCTCGTGGGCGGCGGGTGGCGACCTGCCGTGGCCGTCCGGCGCGGCCGCCGCGCAGGCCGCCCTCACGGCGGACGGCTGGGTGCGCGGCAGCGACGGCATCTTCGCCCGGGGCGGCCTGCGCCTCCAGTCGTCGATCGCGGTGCGGCCGGGAGACGATGTCCTGCTCGGCCTGCTGACGGCGGCCGCGGCGCGCCTCCGCGCCTGCGGCATCGGCCTGGATGTGCAGTCCGCCACGCTGTCGGGGCACGACCTCCTGAGCGCGCTCGAGTACCCCAACACGTTCGACACGTACCTGGCCGCGCAACCCGCGGGACTCGACCCGGATGACGCGCTGGGCCGCCTGCTGGGGTCACGGACGACCAGCATCAGCCATCCCGGCGACGCGAACTTCGGCGGCTGGCAGGATCCGCTGACGGACCAGCTGCTGGCCCAGGCGGTGCGCACGGCTGACCTGGCAGCCCGTGCGGTCGTGTACGACCGCCTGGAAACGCATCTCGCCGGCCTGGCCCCCATCCTGCCCATCGCCTGGGACAGCGCCTACGCCGCGGTCGCCACGCGCCTCACCGACGGGCAGGCGCCGGTCGATCCGGGCACGCCCGGGTACGAGCGGGACGTCCTGTCGTGGCGCCTCGCCGCTCCTTGACACTCGTCAACGGGCCGTCCCTATAATGCGCCAGCGCTTGGGCCCAGCGTGGGAGGCGTCCGCGTGCGCGGGCGCGACAGCGGGGCGCAGAGCAGAGGGGTGACCGACCGCCGTCCCGGCGGTCGGCATCGGACATAGGAGGTAGGAATACCGATGGGTCTTCGGACTCGCAGGGCGCTCGCATTAGCGGCCTCTGCCATGTTCGTGGCGGCCGCCTGCGGCGGCACGGCCACATCCACCCCCACGGCTACACCGGCGCCGACATCGACGCCGGCACCGACGAGCAGCGGGCCGGCCCCGTCGCCGTCGGCCACCCAGTCGGCGCTCGATGCGAAGCTCTTCGGCACCAGCTACGCGCCGAAGGTCCCCAGCAGCACGGCCCCCAACGGCACCCTGCTGATGGGCGAGTGGCAGCCTGAGGACACCCTGAACGTCTGGTTCTCGACGTCCTACAGCGCCGTCGAGGCGACCCAGCCCGCGGAGCGCAGCTTCGTCGCCATCACCTCCGACGGCAAGTACATCCCCGACCTGGCGACGAGCGTGCCCACGCCCGAGAACGGTGGCGTCGTGGTCAACGGCTCGACGTTCGACGTCAAGGTCACCCTCAAGCCCAACCTCAAGTGGTCGGACGGCACGCCGCTGACCATGGACGACTTCGTGGCCACCTACAAGTGGGCCACGGATAAGGGGCAGACCGGCTGCAACGCGTGCGCCGTGGGCTGGCCTGACATCAGTGGCATCGACGAGTCGACCGACAAGCTGACCGCGACGATCCACTTCAAGGACCTGTACGCCGGCTGGCTCGGCTTCCTGACCGGCGCCGGCCCCTTCCCGGGGGCCTACCTCAACTCGGTGCCGATCGCGAAGGCTTCGACCCTCTACCCGGTCAGCTCCGACATCGCCAAGGTGCCGTTCGACGGCCCGTTCGTGATCACCAACGCCAGCAAGACCGAGATCGACTACGCGCCGAACCCCAACTGGGCCGGTGGCGTCAGCACGGCCCACGCGCCGTACCTGGCCGGTCTCAAGTTCGTCTTCTATGACTCCAAGGACGGCGAGATCGCCGACTTCCTGGCCGGCAAGCTCGACCTCGCGTTCGACATGACCCAGGCTGACTACCCGGCCGTGGCCAAGGTCGATCCCAGCATCGGTACGGCCCAGTCCGCGCCGGCCTGGCAGTACGAGCACCTCGACATCAACAACGACCCCAACCACACGCGCGGCAACGACCTGTGGGATCCGGCCGTCCGTAAGGCCATCGCCATGTCGATCAACAAGCAGGACATGATCAGTGTGCTGTTCCCAGGCCAGAGCATCCAGCCGGCCTGCTCGCCCGCGCCGCCAGGCCTCTGGTACGGCGTGACCGAGACCTGCCCGGCCTACGACCCGACGGCCGCCCAGGCGGCTCTCACGGCGGCCGGCCTGACCATGGGCAGCGACGGCAACTTCCAGTACCAGGGCAAGGACCTGAACCTCGAGCTCTGCACCACGTCGGGCAACCCGACGCGCCTGACCGAGCTGCAGAAGGTCCAGGGCTACCTGCAGGCCATCCACGTCAAGAGCTACGTCAAGACGGTCGACGCGACGAGCGCCCTGTTCGCCACGTGGGCCAAGACGACCCCCACCACGGACTGCAGCATCTACCGCGGCAACTACGACCTGGCGGACTTCGCCTACGTCATCACCGGCAGCCCGTACAACGATTACTTCTACACCTATGCCACGACGCAGTGGCCGGAGAAGGGTGACAACTCCGGGAGCAATGACACCCGCTTCAGCGATCCGGGTATGGACGCCGCCCTGGCGACCCTCAAGACGGCCGTTGACCTGCAGGCGCAGGCCGATGCCGCCAAGGCGGTCCAGGACGCCTACGTCGCCGGCACGCCGGAGATCCCGATCTACTACCGCGCCGAGACGACCGGTGTGAGCGTCCATATCGGCAACTGGGCGGGCTACAGCCCGGCCGCCTTCGGGCCGATCTGGAACGTCGAAGACTGGTACTTCATCCCGTAGCGGCAGCAGACCAACCCGTCCCGTAAGAGCGACGCGCTGAGCGCGTCAGGCAACGGCGGGCGCGAGGTGACTCGCGCCCGCCGTTGCACATCCGCCGACCGGCGATCGCCCGCCTCGCAGGCGGGGTGTATCGTCAGGCGGCTCGACCCACCAAGGCGGACGCGGATCGAGGCCAGGTAGGGCAGAGGCATGACCAAGTACATCCTCAGGCGGGTGATCCAGGCCATACCGGTCATCTTCGTCATCTCCCTCGTCAGCTTCTGGCTGATGATCCAGGCCCCCGGCGGGCCCGAGGCCGTCTTCAACCAGAACCCCCACATCACGCACGAGCAGGTCCTGGCCTGGCTCAAGCGCTGGTGCCTGGAGCAGAACCCCGACATCTTCGGCGTCGTGCGGGAGTACCTGGGCTGGGTCGGCATCTGGAACTGCGACGCCGGCAGCTTCTTCGCCTCGAGCGGCCTGCCCAACTTCCTGCCCACGTTCCTGGGCGGCGGCACGAACGGCATCCTGCACGGTGACTTCGGGCTGTCGATCTTCTACAGCCAGCCCGTCTCCGACCTGATCCTGCAACGCCTCCCGGCGACCCTGATCCTGATGAGCACGGCCACGGTCATCTGGATCTCCATCGCCATCATCGCCGGCGTGACCGCCGCGGTGCGGCGCTACAGCCTCTACGACAACGCGATCACCTTCACCAGCTACGTCCTGTATGCCCTGCCCACCTTCTGGCTCGGCCTGATGCTGATCTTCGCCTTCGGGGTGACGCTGCGGATCTTCCCGCCGCAGGGCATCATCGACGCCCGCTCCTCGCCGGCCCCGTGGGGCACGAACGCGTACTGGGCGGCCCTCGTGGCCAACCCCATCCCGAACCTCCTCGACATCGGTCGCCACCTGGTGCTGCCGGTGATCACCCTGGTGGCCGTCAGCGTGGCCGGGGACAGCCGCTTCGTCCGCTCGGCGATGCTCGATTCGCTGAACCAGGACTACGTGCGGACGGCCCGGGCCAAGGGCCTGCCCTCGTCGCGGGTCATCTTCCGCCACGCCTTCCGCAACGCCCTGCTGCCGATCCTGACCAACATCACGCTTGAGATCGCGGCGATCTTCTCGGGGGCCATCGTGACCGAGACGGTCTTCTCCTGGCCGGGCATGGGCCTCCTCTTCTACGAGGGGGTCAACAACCGGGACTACTTCCTGCTGATGGGCCTGGTGCTCATCGGATCCGTGCTGGTGGTGGTCGCCAACCTGGTCGCCGACGTGCTCTACGCTGTCGCCGACCCGCGCATCCGCTACGACTGAGGGCCGGGCCATGGCCACCTCTCCCAAGCTTGCTTCCACCGGGCCGGCGGCCGCGCCGGCGGTCGACGCCAGCGGTGCCATCGCCACCGCGGACGTCGAGGTCGCCCTCGAGTCGCTCAGCCAGTGGCAGCTCGCCTGGCGTCGCTTCAAGCGCCACAAGATGGCCCTCCTGGGCCTCGGCATCTTCGGCGTGATGGTCGCCATCGCCATCCTGGGGCCGATCCTCGTCCCCTACAACCCGCTCGACATCCCCGGGTCGCCGATCCCGGGCGGCACGGGTCCCGCCCTCAATCATCCGTTCGGCACCGACAACAACGGCCGTGACGTCCTGACGATGGTCCTCAACGGGGCCCGCATCTCGGTCGCCATCGGCTTCTTCTCGATGAGCATCGCCGGCCTGACCGGCGTCATCGTGGGGGCGGTCTCCGGCTTCGCCGGCGGCATCGTGGACAACCTCCTGATGCGCCTCGTCGATGTGCTGTTCGCCATCCCCTTCCTGTTCGTCATCCTGGTCGCGGCGCGGTTCTTCGGCCAGGGCTCGGTGGTGGCCCTCATCCTCATCTTCGGCCTGCTTTCGTGGCCGCTCATCGCCCGCCTCGTGCGCGCCTCGTTCCTGAGCCTGCGCGAGGCCGACTTCGTGGAGGCAGCGCGCGCCGTGGGCGTGAGCAACGTGCGCATCACGTTCCGCCACATCCTGCCCAACGCCCTCGGGCCGGTGATCGTGGCCATGACCCTCCTGATGGCCAGCAACATCGTCCTGGAGGCGTTCGTCAGCTACCTGGGCTTCGGCATCAGCGAGGACCAGACCAGCTGGGGCAACGCCCTCTCCAATGCCCAGACGGCGCTCATCTTCGGCAACTGGTGGTGGGCCTTCTTCCCCGGCATGGCCATCGCCCTGACGGTGCTCTCGATCAATTTCATCGGCGACGGCCTGCGCGACGCGCTCGACCCCCGGGCGCGGGCATGAGCGACGCGGTGCTCGGTCCGGGCGTCCCGCCTCCGCCGGACGTCCTGCTGGAGGTGCGCGACCTGCGCACCTACTTCCACGTCATGGACGGCACGGTCCCGGCGGTGGACGGCGTCAGCTTCTCCATCAAGCGCGGCGAGACCATGGGCCTGGTCGGCGAGTCGGGCTGCGGCAAGAGCGTGACGTCGCTGACCATCATGCGGCTGCTGGACATCCCGCCGGCGGAGATCGCCTCCGGCGAGATCTGGTTCGACGGCCGCGACCTGCTGCGGCTCCCCGAGTCGGAGATGCGCGAGGTCCGCGGCAACGACATCACGATGATCTTCCAGGAGCCCATGACCTCGCTGAACCCGGTCTTCACGATCGGCGACCAGATCGGCGAGGCGGTCCAGCAGCATCGCCACGTCAGCAAGAAGGCTGGCTGGGACCGCGCCGTGGAGATGCTGCGCCTGGTCGGCATCCCCGGCCCGGAGCGGCGCGCCAAGCAGTATCCCCACGAGATGTCGGGCGGCATGCGCCAGCGCGTCATGATCGCCATGGCCCTCGCCTGCGATCCCAAGCTGGTCGTCGCCGACGAACCGACCACCGCGCTCGACGTGACCATCCAGGCCCAGATCCTGGAGCTCATCAAGGCCCTCCAGCAGGAGACCGGCGCGGCCCTCCTGCTCATCACGCATGACCTCGCGGTGGTGGCCGAGACGGTCCAGCAGGCGGCGGTGATGTACGCCGGCAAGATCGTCGAGACGGGCAGCGTGGAGGACGTGATCCTGCGGCCCAAGCACCCCTATACGGAAGGGCTGCTGCGGTCCATCCCCTCGCACGTGGCCCGGGGCCAGCGGCTGAACGTCATCAAGGGCACCGTGCCCAACCCCTTCCGCATGCCGGTCGGATGCCGGTTCGAACCGCGCTGCCCGTATGCCTTCGAGCCGTGCCACGACCATGAGCCGCCGCTGCAGGCTCCGTCGGGCGACCAGAGCCAGGGCGTCGCCTGCTGGCTGCACGTGCCGGAGGCCCAGCGGCCCGGGCGGGCCGTGGCGCCGGCCTCGCCGCCCGCCCCGTCCCAGCCGGTCGTGCCGGTGGAAAGCGTGAGCCGTCAATGAGCGCGCCGCCCGCCAGCCAGGCCCCCGCGGCCGGGGCCGCGCCCGCGCCCAGGCCGGATCGCGAGGTCCTGCTCCGGATCCAGGACCTCGTCAAGTACTACCCCATCATGGGCGGCGTGCTGCGCCGCCACGTGGGCGATGTCAAGGCCGTCGACGGGGTCTCCCTGGACCTGGGCAAGGGCGAGGTGCTGGGGCTCGTCGGCGAGTCGGGCTGCGGCAAGACCACCCTCGGCCGCTCCGTGCTGTACCTCCAGAAGCCCACGTCCGGCAAGGTCGTCTTCGATGGCCGGGACATGAGCAACCTCTCCGCCCGCGAACTCCGCCGCATCCGCAAGCGGATGCAGATCATCTTCCAGGACCCGTACGGGTCGCTGAACCCCCGCATGCCGGTCCTCGACATCATCGGCGAGGGCCTCGTGGCCCAGGGCATCACCGACAGCAAGACGCGCATCAAGAAGGTGGAGGACGCCCTGGAGACGGTCGGCCTGCGGCGCGACTACACGCGGCGCTACCCGCACGAGTTCAGCGGCGGCCAGCGGCAGCGCATCGGCATCGCCCGGGCGCTCGTCCTGGAGCCCGACTTCATCGTGTGCGACGAGGCGGTGTCGGCGCTCGACGTCTCGATCCAGTCGCAGATCCTGAACCTGCTGCTCGACCTGCGCGAGGCGTTCGGCTTCACGTACCTGTTCATCGCCCACAACCTGTCGGTCATCGAGTACATCAGCGACCGGGTCGGCGTGATGTACCTGGGCAAGCTGGTCGAGCTGGCCGACACGACCGAGACGTTCAACAATCCGCGGCACCCCTACACCGTGGCCCTCCTGTCGGCCATCCCCGACCCCGACCCCCGAGTCCACAAGAAGCGCCTGGTGCTCAAGGGCGACGTGCCCAGCCCCGCCGCACCGCCGTCGGGCTGCCGCTTCCACACGCGCTGCTGGCTGCGGGAGCAGCTGGGCAACCCGGAGAACTGCAGCACGGAGGACCCGCCCTTCCGCGAGCTGTCGACGGGGCACCGCGTGGCCTGTCACTACGCCGAGCAGGTCTCGTCCGAGCGCGTCTCGAGCGCCGCGGCCAAGGCCCCGGCGGTCGTCTCCGCCGACGTCGGCGACGTGGCCGAGATCCCGTTCCCGTCGCTGCAGCCCCCCGGCGCACCGCCCGCGTGAGGCTCGCCGCGGGGCGGCGAGCGGATGGCAGCCGTCCATGACGCGTGGCATGATGTGCCATCCGCCGACGCCACCAGGGCGATGGTGGCGCTCCAGGTCCGCGGCCAGGGTGGGGGCCGACCGGCAGACGTTCTAGAGGAGGAACGGATGATCACCAAACGCTTCGGCGCCCTGCTCGCCGTGCTGGGGCTGGCCCTCAGCGCGTGCGGCACCGCAGGGACCGCCACGCCAACCGCGGCCGCGCCCACGAGCACGCCTGGCTCGGGAGCGACGGCCACGCCGGCGCCTTCGGCCTCGACGGGGGTGACGCCCACGAACGGCGGCACGCTCGTCGTGGGACTGGATGGCGACATGGCGTATGCCGATCCCTCGCTCGTCAGCGACGGGAACTCGCTGTACGTGGCGGCGCAGGTTGTCCAGGGCCTCGTCGGCCTCAAGCCAGGCACGATCGCCGATGTCGTCCCCGTGCTCGCCTCGGACATGCCGACGGTCAGCAGCGACGGCAAGACCTACACCTTCAAGCTCCGCACTGGCGTCAACTTCCAGGACGGCACGCCGTTCAACGCCGACGCCGTGATCTACAACTACCAGCGCTGGCAGGGTTTCGACCCGAAGAGCGACCTGGGCACCAACGACTACTACTACCCGGCGGTCTTCGGTGGCTTCGGCACAGCCAGCAACATCGTCTCGATCACGGCCCCGGACGAGCAGACCGTGGTCTTCCAGCTCAAGGCCCCCCAGTCGAACTTCCTGCTGAGCCAGACGCTCCAGGTCTTCGGCATCCAGAGCCCGACAGCCCTCAAGACCATGAACGCAAATGCCACGCCGCTGGCGGGCAACAAGTACGCCCACGGCCAGGCCCAGGAGAACATGGTCGGGACCGGGCCCTTCATGTTCAAGGAATGGGTCACCGGTGACCACATCACGCTGGTCAAGAATCCCAACTACTGGGACACGGCCAATGCGGCCCACCTGGACTCCATCACCTTCAACGTCGGCCTCAAGGACTCCACGGCCAAGCTCCAGGCTCTCCAGTCCGGCTCGATCGACTTCGCTGAGACGATCGCCGCCACGGATGTCGCGGCCGCGCAGGGTGCCGGCCTGACGATCGTCGACCGCGGCGACTCGTGCAACCTGGGCTACCTGGGGATGAACCAGAGCATTGGCGGCAAGGCCACCATCTACGCCGACAAGAATGTGCGCCTTGGCATCGCGTCGGCCCTGAACACCGCGTCGTACATCAAGGCCTTCTACGGCCCCAACGACAAGGTGCCGCAGAGCTGGATGCCGCCGGCCACGATCGGCTTCAAGGCCGAGACGCTGCCGACCTACAACGCGCAGACCGCCCAATCCGACCTCGCCGCGGCCAACCTGACCACGGCCCAGAAGGCCATCGACCTGTACTACCCGTCGAACGTCGTGCGGCCGTACATGCCGGATCCCAAGGACCTCGCTCAGGCCATCGCCACTGACCTGACCAGCGCCGGCTTCACGGTCACGCTGAAGACGGAGGACTGGGGCTCGGCGTACGTCAACGACGCCACGACCGGCAAGCTGCCGTTGTTCCTCTTCGGCTGGACCTGCGACTGGGCCGGCGCCGATGACTTCATCTACACCGGCTTCTTCGGGTACCAGAACGGTCAGCCGAATGCGCAGTTCGGGTACAAGAACGACCAGATGAACCAGGACATGCTCAACGCGCTCGCGGCGCCCACGCAGGACCAGGCCAACCAGGACTGGGGCCAGGCGCAGGACCTCATCGCTCAGGACATGCCCACGGTCCCGCTGGTCAACTCCACGCCGCCGGGCGCTTACACCGCCAAGGTGCACGGCTTCGTCGGCGCGGGCAACCTCGTCGAGTACTTCAATACCGTCTGGCTCAGCCAGTAAGGGCTGCCGACGCGCCGCGCGGCGCCGAACGCAGCCACGGACGACCCCCCGGTTCACCCCGGGGGGTCGTCGACCATCGGAGGCGATCGAACCCTAGGTGCCCCGCTACATCGTGCGCCGCATCCTGGGGGCGATCCCCATCCTGTTCGGCTTGTCGATCGCGCTGTTCCTGTTCCTGCACCTGTTGCCCGGCGACCCGGCCACGGCCATCCTCGGGCAGCACGCGACACCCCAGCTCATCGCGCAGGTGCGAGCCAACCTGGGCCTCGACGAGCCGCTCTACCTGCAGTACCTGGGCTACCTGGGTCGCCTCCTCCATGGTGACCTGGGGGCCAGCTTCGTCGATAGCCGGACGGTCGTCAGCGAGTTCGCGACCAAGTTCCCGGCCACGATCGAACTGACGGTCGGCGCCCTCATCTTCGCCATCGGCCTGGGCATCCCCTTGGGGCGGCTCGCCGGGCGGCACCCCAACGGCTGGCTGGACGGCGTGCTCACGGTCGTGTCGCTCTTCGGCATCTCCGTGCCGATCTTCGTCCTGGGCTACGCCATGGTCTACCTCTTCGGCGTCGAGCTGCATTGGCTCCCGGCGGTCGGTCAGGCCGACCCGCGCCTCGGCGTGCCCACCGTGACCCACTTCGCCATCATCGACGCGGCCCTCACCGGCCGGCCGGTGGCCGTCGTCGACGCGCTGGCCCACCTGATCCTGCCGTCCATCGCCCTTGGCACGATCCCCTTCGCCATCATCACCCGCATCACCCGGGCAGCCGTCATCGACGTGGCCAACGAGGACTATGTGCGCACCGCCCGGGCCAAGGGTCTCACCGAGCAGCGCGTGGATCGCCGCCACATCATGCGCAACGCCTGGCTGCCCGTGACCACGATCATCGGCCTCGAGGTCGGGGGCCTCCTTGCCGGGGCGGTCATCACCGAGACCGTCTTTGCCTGGAACGGCGTCGGGTCATGGGTCGTCAGCGCCGTGGAGAACCACGACTACATCGTGGTCCAGTCCCTGGTCCTGATCTTCGCCGTCATCTTCCTGTCGGTGAACCTCATCGTGGACATCGGCTACGCCTACCTCAACCCGCGCATCCGGTACGCCTGAGATGGCCGCCCCTTCGATCGCGGTGACGCCTCCCGTCTCCCAGAGGGCCAGCCGCGGCCTGTGGCGCGACGCCGGCCGCCGCCTCTTGCGCAACGGGCCCGCGCTCATCGGCCTGACTTGCATCCTCGTCTTCGTCCTCGGGGCGATCCTCGCCCCCGTCCTGTCGTCCTACGACCCATCGCTCGGCCAGCTCGCCGACGCCCGCCAGACGCCCTCGCTGACCCACCTCATGGGCACCGATCTGCTGGGTCGCGATGAGTTCGCCCGGGTCCTCTACGGGGCGCGCCTGAGCCTCCAGCTGGGCACGATCTCGGTGGTCTTCGGCCTGGCCTTCGGCATCGTCATCGGCGCGGCCGCCGGCGGGCTGGGGGGCAAGGTCGACGGAGTCCTCATGCGGATCGTGGACGTACTGCTGGCCGTCCCCGGTATCCTGCTGGCGATCGGCATCGTGGCGTGGCTGGGCCGCGGCCAGATCCAGATCATGCTGGCGGTCGGTGTCTCGTATACGCCGATCTTCGCGCGCCTCCTGCGCGGCAGCCTGCTCGCCCTGCGCGAGGCCGACTTCGTCCTCGCCGGCCGGTCCATCGGTGCCTCGCGTCTGCGCATCCTGGTGCGCCACATGCTGCCAAACGCCCTGACGCCGCTCATCGTGCAGGCCACCCTGGCGCTGGCCACCGCCATCATCGACGTGGCCGGCCTGGGCTTCCTGGGCCTGGGGCCTGGCGACCCGCGGGTGGCCGAGTGGGGCGAGATGCTGACCGACTCGGCGCGCTTCCTGCAGTACGCGCCCTATCTCATCTTCTTCCCCGCGGCTGCCATCGTCATCAGCGCCATCGGCTTCAATCTCGTCGGTGACGGCCTGCGCGAGGCACTCGACCCGCGGCTGAGGCGCTGATCATGGCGCTGCTGGAGATCGAGGGTCTGGTCGTGCGTTTCCGTACCCACGAAGGCACGATCCACGCCGTCAACGGCGTGTCGTTCCAGGTCGACGAGGGCGAGACGCTCGGGCTGGTCGGCGAGTCGGGCTGCGGCAAGAGCGTCACGAGCCTGGCCCTCATGCGGCTGCTGCCGAGTCCGGCTGGCCACGTAGAGGGCGGGCGCGTGCGGCTCGATGGGACCGAGCTGCTGGACCTGACGGAAGCGGAGATGCGTGATCTCCGCGGACGCGAGCTGGCCATGATCTTCCAGGACCCCATGACCAGCCTCAACCCCGTCCTCACCATCGCGGAGCAGATGGTCGAGACGATCCGAGCCCACACCCAGATGACGGCCGAGCAGGCCACCGCCCGGGCCGTCGAGCTGCTGGGGATGGTCGGAATCCCCCGCCCGGAGACCCGCCTCAAGGCCTTCCCCCACGAGTTCAGCGGCGGCATGCGGCAGCGGGTCATGATCGCCATGGCGCTGGCCCTCCATCCGCGCCTGCTCATCGCCGACGAGCCCACCACGGCGCTCGACGTGACGATCCAGGCCCAGGTCCTGGAGCTCCTGCGGGCGTTGACGGCCGATTCGGGGACGGCCGTGATCCTGATCACCCACGACCTCGGCGTGGTGGCTGGCATGACCCGGCGCATCAACGTCATGTACGCCGGGTACATCGTGGAGACCGCCCCCACCGCCGAGCTGTTCGCGCATCCGGCGCACCCCTACACGGTCGGCCTGCTGCATTCGATCCCGCGCCTCGATGCCGTGGAAGGCGAGCCGCTCATCCCCATCGAGGGCACGCCGCCCGACCAGCGGCGGGCGCCGGTGGGTTGCCCGTTCGCCCCGCGCTGCGCGTGGCGCCTGGCGGCCTGCTGGTCGACCAACCCACCACTCGAGCCGCTCGTGACGGGGATGCCCGTCGTGCTCACCGGCGACCGCGCCACACATCGCATCGCCTGCCTCAACCCGCCCACGCCCGAGGAGGCGGCGGCGGGCCTGCCCCTGCGGGAAGGCTTCGCGGCCGCGCCAGCGCCCGGCTCGGTCGTGGATGAGCTGGCGACCGTCGAGGCCCCGGCATGACGGCGCCACAGCTGGCCCGGGAGCCGCGGCCGCCGTCCGAGGGCGCAACGAGCGCCCGCCCCCCGGGCACTGGCGCGCTGCTGCGGGTGGAGGATCTCAAGGTCTACTTCCCCATCACCGAGGGCCTCATCCTGCAGCGCCACGTCGGCGATGTGCGGGCGGTGGACGGCGTCTCCTTCGAGCTGGCGCGCGGCGAGACGCTGGGCCT
>DASPUH010000157.1:0-37453 GCA_035622975.1 Candidatus Sulfotelmatobacter sp. | reverse complement strand
GTGCAGGGAGATCGGCACCTCGTAGATCGAAGGCGCGTCCGGGGCCGATATGACCGCCTGCGGCTCCACGTCGCACAGGAGCGAGATCTTCTCCTTGAGATTGGGGCCGATGGGCCGATCGGACCGGCAGATGATCACGTCGGGCTGGATGCCGATCGATCGCAGCTCCCTGACCGAGTGCTGCGTGGGCTTGGTCTTGAGCTCGCCGGTCGGCCCGATGAAGGGGGTCAGGGCCACGTGCACGAACGCCACGTTCTCCCTGCCGACCTCGTTGCGAAACTGCCGGATGGCCTCCAGGAACGGCAGGCTCTCGATGTCGCCGACAGTCCCGCCGACCTCCACGATGACCACGTCGGCGCGCCCGTCGCGGGCGACCCGCTGGATGCGCTCCTTGATCTCGTTGGTGATGTGGGGGATGACCTGGACGGTGCCGCCCAGGTAGTCGCCGCGGCGTTCCTTGGCGATGACGGCCTGGTAGATGCGGCCGGTGGTCACGTTGCTGAGCTGGGTCAGGTTCTCGTCGATGAACCGCTCGTAGTGACCCAGGTCAAGGTCCGTCTCCGCCCCGTCGTCGGTGACGAACACCTCGCCGTGCTGGTAGGGCGACATCGTGCCCGGATCCACGTTGATGTAGGGATCCAGCTTGATGATGGAGACGGAGAGGCCGCGGCTCTTGAGCAGGCGCCCGATGCTGGCGGCGGTGATGCCTTTGCCGAGTGAGGAGGTCACGCCTCCGGTCACAAAGACATACTTCGCCATGGGTCGAGTCCTCCGGGGTTTTTCCGATGGTACCGGAAGCCGGCCGCCGGGGCAAGCCGCGGACCGGCCCGCCGGTCCCTCCCCGACCCTACGGCAGCAGGCTCGCCGGGGTCGTCCGGTCGGGGCCCCAGGCCTCTGGGCCGCAGATGAACGGCCGTGCCTGGCGTGCCGCCATGGCCGGGTGGGCGGCCCGCCAGGCGGGCAGGTCCGCGGCCGTCGCCGGGAGGGCGCGGGAGGCGATGGCGTCCTCCAGCCAGGCGCTCAGCTCGGTGAAGTCGGACCAGCCGCGGAACGGCCAGCCGGCCCCCGCACAGAAGGCGGCCAGGTCGCCCTTGGCCAGCACCAGGTCGGCATGGAAGGCGGCGTAGCGGTCGCTCGACCCGTCGCCGATGAACACCACCGCCCGCTCAAGCGCCTGGTGCGCGCGCACGCGCTCGCGCTTGCACGTGCCGCACACGAAGCAGGCCGGGTGGCCGTACGGGAACGACAGCCCCCGGCCGCCGTCGCGCAGGCGGTTCTCGTTGGTGGCGACGGCCAGATCGGCCAGGCCCATCCGGGCCAGGTTGGGCGCGACGTAGAAGCCCAGACCGTCGCTGACCACCTCCACCGCCACCCCGGCGCGGCGCGCGATCGCGACGAAGGCGGGGAACGCCGCATCCTGCCCGGCCGTCTCGGCCTCCCGGCGAAGCAGCCCGGGATCGTGCGGCAGGACGTCCATGTCCCAGCGCATCAGCTCGCGGGAACCGACACGGCCCTGGTCGTACGCGGCGTCCTGGCGAGCGGTCTCGGCCGGGTCAGGGCCGTGCTGACGCAGCAGTTCGTCACCCACGTCGAGGATCGAGATGGTCCCGTCGTAGTCCACCAGGATGCTCACGGGAAGCCCGCTGGGCGGCACGTCTGGCGGGGTCCGGGCGCTCGACGGCGGCGTCACGCCTCCGTGGCGCGGACGAGGCTGCGGGCCACGACGAAGCCGTCCGGGTAGCGCGCCGCGAGCTTGGCACCGTTGCGCCTGGCGACCTCTTCCAGCGACACGTCGAGGGCTCGCGCCGCCTTGGCCAGGTACCACAGGATGTCGCCGGCCTCATCGACCAGCGCGTCGCGGTCCAGATCGTGGCCCTGGGCCACGATCTTCTTCACCCGGTCGGCGAACTCGCCGGCTTCCCCGGCCAGGCCGAGGGCGGCCACGACCAGCGGGTCACCGGCGTTCGAATCCGTGCGCGCGGCGACCGCCACGTACTCGTCGAAGGTCATGGGAGTCGCCCGGCCGCGCGACGGGTCGGACGGCCGGGAACGGCGATCAGGCGCCTTCGGGCTCGAGCTCGAGTCCGTCCTCGTCGCTGTCCTCGGTCAGCTTGAGCCAGATGAAGAGGCCCGCCAGGACGACCAGCGGGATGACGATCAGGGCGCCCAGGGTGACGCCGAGGGCAACGGCCACGACCTTGAGAGCTTTCATGATGGCGAACCTCCGTGCATGAGCGAGGCCGCGAGCGGCCTCACCCCTTGGCTGGAGCCGCGCCGCCGCTGGCGGCGGCGGTGGGCGTGGTCGACCGCGCCTGGTTCCGCCAACCGGGACCCTGCGTGATCATCTGCTCGATGTCGTCGGGGGTGAATTCGGCCAGGGTGTGCTGCGCGCCGCTGCCGGTCGAGCCGAGCATGCGGATGACGAAGGAGCCACCCTGCTCGAAGAAGAAGACGTCCCGTGGCTTCTGCTCGTCGATGTACCGCCCGAGCACCCGCAGCGTCCGTTCGTACGGCCCCGACTTGGTCCAGTCGGGGGCCGGCGCGCCGCTCTTGCGACGCGCCAGGGCCTCGTCCATGAAGCGGCCGACGTCGTCGTCGAGGAAGGTCAGCGTCTCCTTCTGGACCTGGCCGACGTTCTCCGACCAGCTGCTGCCCGACTCCTGCTGGGCCACCAGGCCCTGCACGATGAAGCCGTCGGGCGCCTCCACGAAGAGGACCTCCCGCATGCCCCGCTGGTCCAGGAATGCGCCGATCGAGCGCAGCACCTCTTCGTAGTCCTGGCGCGGGCTGCCCTCGTAGATCCGCATGGCGACTCCCGTCAGGAACCGGTCGTCCGGTCGATCAGGCCGCGGTCCTTGGCTCGCCCTTCACTGCGTCGGAAGAGCACCGCGGCCACGAGTGTAACCAGCGCCGTCGTGACCAGCAAGGCGAGCACGATCATGGCGGTGTCGGGCGCCGCCGCACCGGTCAGGGCCTGGAAGAGCGAGCCGCTGCCGCCGACCGAGCTGATCGTGGCAGGGAACACGGCCTGCCGGAACCCGGCCATCCACCACGTCAGCGGCAGCGCCAGGCTGACGCCCTGGACCGGCAGCGGCAGGACCGCCAGCGGGAAGACGGCGCCGACGAGCAGGAACAGGGAACCCGCCACCGCCTCCGGGTAGGACCACGACTCCTGGCGCGTCTGGAGGCAGATGGCAGCCATCAGGATGCCCAGCGCCACGGTCGCCGCCAGGCCACCGATCATCACCACGACGGCTGCGGCCCAGTCGACCCGCCCCGCATCGAAGGGCACGCCTAGGAAGAGCACGCCGGCCATGAGCGTGATGACGGCTCCCATGCCGCCCACGCCCACCCGGGCCACGCCGCGGCCTACCAGCACGATCAGGAAGTCGCTCGGGCTGACGTAGAGGTACTTGAGCATGCGGTACCGCTCGCGATCATCGAGCACCGACCAGGCGATGCCCTGCACCCCGGCGAGCACGAAGGCCCACAGGGCGCTGCCGATGACGACGAAGGCCCTGGCCGATGCGGCCCCCGTACCGCCGCCGCTCACGATCTGGACCATCAGGACGAGGATCAGCGCGCTCGCCAGCGGTTTGGCCACGGAGTAGATGAAGAACAGCAGCGGATCGGTCCAGTTGGCCTCCATCTGCCAGCCCAGGCGGGCCGACGTGGCGAAGGCGCGCCAGGTCGTGGCCAGGCCCCCGCGGTCGGCGCGGCTGCGGTCGAAGCCACCGCCGCCCCGGCCGAGCGCGGGCGCGACCGGACCGCGGGCGTCAGCGGCGGTCATGGCCGCACCTCATCGCCAGCGCGCCGTGAGGCGCCCTTCGTGACGGGCCAGGCGCTCCATCGTCCGCAGGCAGAAGCGGGCCAGGCCCAGGAAGACGACCGACATGGCGACGAGGATGAGGACCTCGACCGCCGGCGATGGGGTGGCGAAGGCGATCGTGCCACCGGCGAAGGCCAGCTGGCGCATCGCGTCGAGTCCCACCGCAAGCGGCAGGAGGGCCACCGCCAGGGCGCCGAGGAAGCCGAGCCGGCCGACCGGGAAGTTCAGGCCGGACACGAAGTACATCGGTTCCTGCAGCAGCTGCGTCAGGTGGAACGCCTCGCGTCCCCAGAGCACGAAGAGGCTGGCCAGCATCATGCCCAGGCCGTACAGCGCGGCGAGGGTGAGGACGAAGACGGCGAGCAGGGGCAGCCACTGGTCCACGCTGAAGTGGACGCCGTAGACGACGCTGCCGACCACCAGCACGACGGCCGCGCGCAGGCAGCTGGCGAGCATCCCGCCGACGGCCATCCCGAAGAGGACCGCCATCATGTCCATGGGCGCCGTGAAGTACAGCTCCAGGTTGCCCTGGTCCTTCTCCCAGTAGAGCTGGGCCGCCATCATCCAGATGACGTTCAGCCAGAAGGCGGTCATGGCCCCGCCGACGACCACGAAGCCGATGTACTCCGGGGGTGCCTGCAGGGCGCGGTAGACCAGCACGAAGGCCGAGGTGGTCAGGAAGGGCAGGCCCACCTCGAACAAGAGCCAGGACGGCTCGCGGGTCAGCCCGATGAGGCGCGGGAAGGCGCGGCCCAGCACCGTCCGCAGGTTGTTCATCAGCACCTGGCGGCGGTCCCAGCCCGCCGCGGCGCGTGGGCCGCTGGTGCGCCGGTGGACGTAGACGTCCCGGCTCATCACCGCGGTGGCTCCCCGGGTACATCGTCGAAGCCGCGCCCCACGAGCTCGACGAAGACGTCCTCCAGGCTCGGCTCGGACTTGGCCAGGGCGACGATGTGGGACCCCAGGCCGCCAAGGGCGCCCACCACGCCGCCCAGGGCCCCATCCTCGATCAGCACCAGATTGACGGCCACCGTCTGGCGATCGACCGGCGCGCCGGCGTCGGCGCCCGCGGCGGGACTCGCGTGGACCACACCGGGCAGCCCGGCCAGCACCGCGGGTCCGCCATCGAGGTGGTCCAGCTCGAGGCGGAAGATGGACTCCCGCTGGACCATCCGCTTGAGCTCGGCCGGCGAGCCGATGGCCAGGATGCGGCCGTGATCGACGATGGCGATCCGCTCGCACAGCTCGTCCGCCTCGGCCATGTAATGCGTCGTCAAGAGCACCGTGCGGCCGGGCACGGCCGCCCGCCAGTCGCCGACGAGACGCCGCACCACGCGCGCCGCGGAGACGTCCAGGCCCAGCGTCGGCTCATCGAGGAACAGGATCCACGGGTCATTGAGCAGGCCGCGGGCGAGGTTCATCTTCTGCCGCTCGCCGGTGGACAGCGAGGAGATCCGCTGCAGGCGCTGCGCGTCCAGGCCGACCGCCTCGATCAGCTCGTCCACGCGGCTCCACCCCTCGCGCACACCGAGGCCGTAGAACTGGCTGAACATCCAGAGCTGCTCGCGCACGGTCAGGACGCCGTAGCCCGACTGCTCACCACCGGCCACCATGTTCATGATCCGCCGGATCTGCTTGGTCTGGACGGCCACGTCGAAACCGAAGACCCGCGCGGTGCCGGTCGTGGGCAGGAGCAGCGTCGTGAAGATCTTGATGAGCGTGGTCTTGCCCGCCCCATTGGGCCCGAGCAGGCCGAAGAACTCGCCCGGCGCCACCTCCAGGTCGATCCCGGCCAGGGCCGTCACGGGCGCCGGTCGCGCCTTGTAGACGCGCGTCACCGCCCGCGCCTCGATGGCGTGGTCGGCAGTGGCGTCGGTGGCATGGGGCAGGTCGGGCACGGGACTCCGGGGTCATGCGGCGGCCCACGAGGACGCTTCGCCGGGCGGCCACGGGCCGGGACAGGGGCTGCGATCGGGACCAGCTGGTGGCGGCGGCACGCGCGACCCGATCGGCCACGGATGATGGTATCAGCCCGGCGGAAGGCGTCGGCCGTCGGCCGCCGGGCGAACGACCCGCGCCGCCAGGTCGCTGACGGTCAGCCGGCGGCCAGGGCGGCGGCGATGCGGCCGGCGACCTCCGCGTTGTGCTCGATGAGGGCCACGTTGGCCTCGACGGAGCGACCGTCGGTCAGCTCGGCCACGCGGCGCAGGATCCACGGCGTGGCAGCCGGTCCCTGGATACCCGCGGTGCGAGCCTCGGCCAAAGCCCGGTCGATCGCGGCGTCCGCCTCCTCCCGGGCCAGGGCCGCCGACTCGGGCACGGGCACCGCGAAGACGAGACCCGTCGTGAGGCCCAGGCCCCAGTGCCGGCGGGCCAGGGCCGCCGCCTCGGCCGGCGTCCCCACGCTCATGGGCGTGGGCAGGCCGCTCTCGCGGGCGAAGAACCCGGGCAGCTCGTCGGTCCCGCAGCCCACCACGGGCACGCCGCGTGTCTCCAGGTACTCCAGCGTCAGGCGCGGGTCCAGGATGGACTTGGGGCCGGAGCACACGACCGCCACGGGGGTCCGGGCCAGCTCCTCCAGGTCGGCCGAGATGTCGAAGGACCGCTCACCCCCGCGATGGACGCCACCGATGCCTCCGGTGGCGAAGACCCGCACCCCTGCGGCGTTCGCGGCGATCATCGTGGCGCTGACCGTCGTGGCGGCCCAGGTCGCCGTGCCGAGCGCTGCGGCGAGGTTGTGGCGGGAGACCTTGAGCACGCCGCTGGCCTCCGCCAGATCGGTCAGCTCCTGACGCCGCAGGCCGACGACCAGGCGCCCGAAGCGGATGGCGACGGTGGCCGGGACGGCGTCCTGGGCCCGCACGGCGGCCTCGCTGGCCAGCGCGACCTCCAGGTTCCGGGGCGCCGGCAGGCCGTGACTGATGAGCGTCGATTCGAGGGCCACGACGCCGCGCCCCGAGCGCAGCGCATGGCGCACGTCGCGCGACACGACGGGCCCCAGCTGGCGATCCGGCATGCCGGTAGGGTACGCGCGGTCCGGGCGGGCGCGCCGTGCGGTAGGCTCGCGGCCATGGCTGCCCCGTCCGATCTGCCGCCCGTCACGCCCGCCGTGGTGCGACGGCAGGTCGTGCTCGACGAGCTGGACCTCCACCCGGACGGCACGCTCGCCGTACTGGCACGCCGGCGCGTACGCGGCGTCGGGTACGAGCGGGACCTCCTGCTGGTGCCGATGACCGGTCGGGGCCGCACGCGCGTCGTGCGCCGGCGCGGCGAGGGTGCCGCCCAGCCGCGGTTCGCTCCGGACGGGCGGTACCTGGCGTACCTCGCGGAGCCGCCTGCTCCCAGGGCCGGCCACGAAGCGCAAGCTCAGGTATGGATCCTGCCGCTGGTTCGCGGTGAAGCCTGGCAGCTCACGCGTGCGCCGCACGGGGTCAGCGGCTTCGCCTGGGCGCCCGATGGCCGGCGCATCGCCTTCTGGGGCTGGCAGGGTCCGCCCCGCTTCCTCGTGGGCGCGCGGAGCGATGGCAAAACACCCACCGCGCGGCGCATCACGAGCGCCGGATGGCAGATGGACGAGACCGGCCACCTGGACTACCGCACCCACCTGGGCGTGATCCCGGTGCGACGAGGGGCCCGCGCCACGGCCCTCACGGCTGGTGACTTCGATGTGACCTCGCCCGCTTGGGATGCCGACGGACGGTCACTCGTCTTCTGCGCCGACCGCGGGCCGGACCGCGACCTCTATTCACGGCCCCGCGTCTGGCGTGTGCCGGCCGAGCCGGGCGCCGCGGGGCCGGCCGAGCCGCAAGAGGTGGCAGCCCTGCCTGGCCTGGTGGACGCGGTCGCCGTGTCACCCGACGGGCGCTGGCTGGCGCTGACCGGCACCGACGTGGCGGGCGCCCCCGACTGGGCGCCGACGGCCCTGTTCCTGGCCCCCGCAGGCCCCCGGGGCGGCTCGCACCCTGTGGCGCTGGCACCCGACCTGGACCGGCCCATCGGCGACTGGACCGACAGCGACCTCCACGGCTGGTCGGTCGCGCAGCAGACGGGACCGTGCTGGGCGGCGGATCCACCGGCCGTCGTGGCTGTGGTGACGGAGCGCGGCCGCTCGCACCCGGTCGCCTTCCCCTATGACCCGGCGACCGGCCGACCCGTGGGTGCACTGCGGCCGCTCGTCGGCGGCGACCGGACGACGCGGGCGCTGGCCGCGGCGGGTGGCCGGGTGGCGCTGCTGGCCACCGACGGCGGTTCGGCCCTGGAGCTGGCTGAGGTACAGGGCGGGACCGCGCGGCGGGTCACGCGGCTGGGCTCGGCGTGGCAGCGTCGGCTGGAGCAGCCGGCGATGGCCGACCGGTGGATCCCGGGACCGGGCGGGCCTATCGAGACGTGGATCGCGTCGCCGCCCGGGACCGTAAACGCGATGCTGCCGCTGGTCGTGGACCTCCACGGTGGGCCGCTCGGCGGCTGGGCCCCCGCCCCGTCCCTGGAGGTCCAGATCCTCTGCTCGGCGGGCTACCGCGTGGCGCTGCCCAACATCCGCGGCTCGGCAGGGTACGGGGCCGCGTGGGTCCAGCCCCACCTTGGCCACTGGGGCGGGCCGGACGCCGAGGACGTGCTGGCCGTGGTCGATGCGCTCGTGGCCGAGCGGTCGGTCGACCCACGGCGGGTCGGCCTGCTCGGCCTCTCCTACGGCGGCTTCCTCGTGAACTGGCTCGTCGGGGCACATCCCGACCGATGGTCGGCCGCGGTGAGCGATGGTGGCGTCACCGATCAGGTCGTGGCCTGGTCGGCCTCCTACGACGGACCCGACTACGACCGGCGGGCGGGCTTGGGCGACCCGCTTGACGAGGCCGGCGTCGCCCGCCTCTGGGCCCAGTCGCCACTGCGCCACGTGGCCGCCATCCGGGCCCCGCTGCTGCTGCTCCAGGGCGAGGCGGACCTGAACTGCCCGGTGGCCGACAACCAGGCGCTGTACATCGCCCTCAAGGCGCTCGGCCGCGAGGTCGAGCTGGTGCTCTACCCGGAGAGCTGGCACGTCTTCTCGGCGGCCGGCCGGCCCGACCGACGGATCGACCGGCACCAGCGGATGCTGGCCTGGTTCCAGCGCCACATGCCGACGCGGACGGAGCCGCCGACCTAGAGGCGCAGCTCGCTCCGCGGCTCCGCGAGCAGGGCCCGCGCCGCCCGGTGACCGGCCCGGGCCGCGCGCACGAGCGACCGCTCGGCGGATCGGACCGCCGGTCCGAGCCCGGCCCACACGGCCAGGAAGCCCGCATCGAATGCGTCACCGGCCCCGGTGGTGTCCGCGGTGGAGCGCTCCCGCACCGGCTCGGCCAGGCGCAGGCCAGGTGCCGCCGGTGCGTCCCGCGTCATGAGCCTGCAGCCTGCCCGACCGGTCTTGATGACCACCACCGGCGCCAGCGCCAGGAGTGCCTCGCCGTCGCGCGAGCCGGTCAGCGCCTCCACCTCGTCCAGATTGCCGAGGAGCAGATCCGGCGCCAGGCGGCCGATGCGCCGGACCATCGTGTCCCTCCCCGCAGCGAGCAGCGGCGCTGCGGACGCCAGGTCGATCGACAGCCGCGCTCCTTCCCCTCGCGCCAGCGCGGCGGCCCGCTCGACGGCCTCGGCAACCGGACCGGCCATGAGGGAGTAGGCCGGCACGTGCAGGACGTCGGCACCGCGCAGCCATGCAGGCTTGACGGTCGCCGCCGTGAGGCCGTCTGCGGCGGCGCGGTCGGTGACGAACGAGCGCTCGCCATCGGGCGCGACGAGGGCCACCAGCCGGGCCGTGGGCCCCGCCACCCGGGTCACCCGCACGCGGACCCCGTCGCCACGCAGGGCGTCGGTCAAGGGCCCGGCCCACCGGTCACGCCCCACCGCGCCGATGAACGTGGTGCGCACGCCCAGGCGGGCCAGGCGGCGCGCCGTGTTGGCCGCCGAACCGCCCTGCCGGAAGCGGATCACGCCCGGTGTGTCCGAGCCCTCGACGACCGGCCGCGCGAGCTGCGCCGCGATGTCCAGGATGAGGTCGCCCAGCACGACGACGTGCGGCCGACGCCGCTGTGGAGAGCGGGCGCGGGACGCTGGGGAGCGGGGATTGGCTGGCACGGGTCGGCGGATATCATGGCAGCCGTGAGCACGACGACGCAGAGCCTTGATGAGCTCGCGATCGACACGATCCGCACGCTGGCGATGGACGCCGTGCAGCAGGCCAACAGCGGCCACCCCGGCGCGCCCATGGGCATGGCTCCGATGGCCTACGTGCTGTGGACCCGCTACCTGCGCCACGCCCCGACGCGGCCGTCATGGCCCGATCGGGACCGCTTCGTCCTGTCGGCCGGTCACGCCAGCATGCTCCTGTACGCGCTGCTGCACCTCAGCGGCTACGACCTGACGCTCGACGAGCTGAGCCACTTCCGCCAGTGGGGCTCACGGACGCCGGGGCATCCCGAGCACGGCCTCACGCCGGGGGTCGAGGCCACGACGGGACCCCTCGGCCAGGGCTTCGCGAACGCCGTGGGTATGGCCATCGCCGAGCAGCGCCTGGCAGCCGAGTTCAACCGGCCGGACCACGCCATCGTCGACCACCGGACGTACGGCATCTGCTCCGACGGCGACCTGCAGGAGGGCATCGCCTCCGAGGCCGCCAGCCTGGCGGGTCACCTGCGGCTGGGCAAGCTCATCTTCCTCTACGACGACAACCACATCCAGCTCGACGGCCCCACCTCGATGGCCTGGGACGAGGATGTCGTCGCCCGCTTCGACGCCTACCACTGGCACACCCAGCGGGTCCCCGACGGCAACGACCTGGCGGCCATCG
This sequence comes from Candidatus Sulfotelmatobacter sp., assembly GCA_035622975.1. Classification (GTDB taxonomy): domain Bacteria; phylum Chloroflexota; class Limnocylindria; order Limnocylindrales; family CSP1-4; genus DASPUH01. The sequence continues at coordinate 26,804 of DASPUH010000157.1, read as the reverse complement.
GCGCCGCCCTGGACGTGGCGCGGGCCGACCCACGGCCCAGCCTGATCGCCGTGCGCACGCACATCGGCTATGGCTCGCCCCACAAGCAGGACACCCAGAAGGCGCACGGCTCGCCGCTCGGCGCCGACGAGGTGCGCCTGACCAAGGAAGCGTACGGCTGGGACCCCGACCGCCTGTTCTACGTGCCGGCCGCCGCCCTCGGCCGCTTCCGCGAAGCGGTCCCCGCCGGCGTGCGCCTGGTCGAGCGCTGGGAGGAGCGCCTGGAGGCCTACGCCGTGGCCTATCCCGCCGAAGCCAACGAGTTGCGCCGCCGACTCGCGGCCGACCTGCCGGCCGGCTGGGGCGACGACCTGCCGACCTACGGCCCCGGTGACGACCGCGCCACGCGCCAGGCCTCGCAGGAAGCGATCCAGGCCCTCGCGCCGCGTTTGCCCGAGCTCTTCGGCGGGGCCGCCGACCTCTCCGAGAGCAACCTCACCGACGTCAAGGGAGCGCTCGATTTCGAGGCCGGCCAGCCCGGCCGCAACCTCCGCTTCGGCGTGCGCGAGCACGCCATGGGTGGCGTGGTGAACGGTTTGGCGCTGCACGGGGGGTTCCTGCCCTATGCGGGCACGTTCCTCAACTTCAGCGACTACATGCGGGGCAGCGTCCGCCTCGCGGCCCTGAGCGCGCTCCACGTCATCTATGTCTGGACCCACGACTCGGTCGGCCTCGGCGAGGACGGGCCGACGCACCAGCCAGTGGAACACTACGCCGCGCTGCGGGCCATGCCGCGCCTGTACTTCGTGCGACCGGGTGACCCCAACGAGGCGATCGCGGCATGGCGCCTGGCCGTGCGCCTCACCGGCGGCCCGGTGGCCCTCTCCCTCACCCGCCAGAAGCTGCCCGTCCTGGCCGGCACGGCCGACCTGGCGACCGAGGGCGTGGAGCGCGGCGGCTACATCCTCGCCGAAGCGAACGACGGGTCCGGCGCGGTCGTGGCGCCGGCCATCATCTTGCTGGCCACCGGCTCCGAGCTCCAGCTCGCCATGGGTGCGCGGGCGAGCCTGCGGGCCGATGGCATCGCCGCGCGGGTCGTGTCCCTGCCCTGCTGGGAACGCTTCGCCGAGCAGCCGGCGGCGTACCGCGAGGCGGTGCTGCCCGCTGCCGTGCGAGCCCGCGTGAGCATCGAGGCCGGCACCACCCTCGGCTGGGATCGCTGGGTGGGCTTCGACGGCGCCATGATCGGGCTCGAGCGTTTCGGCGCCTCGGCCCCTGCGGCTGCCATCTTCGAGCACCTGGGCTTCACGGTCCCGCATGTCGTGGAGGTCGCCCGGGGAGTGCTCGCGGGGACGACCCGGGGGGTGGTGCCGGCCGCGCCGCCCGCCCACGTGGAGCCGCCCGGCGCGGCAGGAGGAGCCCATGCCTGATGCACCTCAGCCCTTGCACGTGCGCGGCCTGGACGCCACAGCGACGGCCGCCGTGGCGGCGGTCACGCGGCGGGCGGTCGCGGAGGGATGGGCACGCCGCATCTGGGACCGCGACGCGTCGCTCTGGTCGACCGACCCGGCCGTCCAGGCGACGATCGGCCAACGGCTGGGCTGGCTGGACCTGCCCCTCGACTTCAGCGACCGGATCCCCGAGCTGGTCGGTCTCGCGGACGGCCTGCGCGCGGAGGGCTGCCGGCGGGCCCTCGTATGCGGCATGGGCGGCAGCTCGCTCGCGCCGTGGGTCATCGCGCGGGTCTGGCCGCCCGCCCCTGACGGCATCACGGTCGAGGTCCTGGATTCCACCGACCCGGCCGCCGTGCGCGCCGCCACCGCGGCCGGCGACCCCGGCACCACGCTGTACGTGATCGCCAGCAAGTCCGGTACGACGGTCGAGTCGGCTAGCTTCGAGGCCTACTTCTGGGAGCTCGAGACGGAGCGCTACGGGCGGTTCCCCCGCGATGCGGCCGGCGAGCACTTCGCGATCGTCACCGACCCGGGGCACAGCCTGGAGCAGTTCGCCCATCGCGAGGCGTACCGCACGGTCCTTCTCAATCCGCCCGATGTGGGCGGGCGCTACAGCGCCCTGACATACGTGGGCCTGGCCCCGGCTGCCCTCCAGGGCGTCGTGCTGGAGCCGCTGCTCGACGAAGCGCAGGCGATGGCCGAGGCCTGCCGCCTGCCCGGCGCCGACAATCCCGGGCTTGCCCTGGGCGCGGTCCTGGGCGCCCTCGGCCGACTCGGGCGCGACAAGGTGACGTTCGTCGTGGAGCCGGCGGTCGCGCCGTTCGGCGCGTGGGTGGAGCAGCTCATCGCCGAGAGCACCGGCAAGCAGGGCACGGGCCTCGTGCCGATCGTCGACGAGCCGCTGGGGGCGCCCGGGGTGTACGCCGACGACCGGGTCTTCGTGCGCCTGGCGCGTCCGGGCGGACGCGGCGATGCGGCGTGGCGGTCGAGCACGGATGCCGTCCTGGCGGCCCTCGCGGCGGCCGGCCACCCCGTCATCGACGTGGCGATGCCGGGCGGTCTCGGCGCCGAGTTCTTCCGCTGGGAGTTCGCCACGGCGATCGCCGGCGCGGTGCTCGGCGTGGACCCGTTCGATGAACCCAACGTCACTGAGTCCAAGCGCAACACGGCCCGCCTGCTGGACGCGTACCGGCGGGAGGGCGCCCTCCCCGACGCCGGCCGGTCGCTGGCGACCGCAGGGACGCTGGCCCTGTCCGGCGACGGCGTCCTGCAGCCCGGGGCCGGGGCCATGGCGGCCGATGTCCTGCGCCAGCACCTCGCCCGGGTGGCTCCGCGGGGGTACCACGCCCTGCAGGCCTTCATCGCCCCGACCCCGGCTCGCGACCGGGCGCTGGCGGTGATCCGGCTGGCGCTGCGGGACCGAACCCGGCGGGCCACGACGGTGGGCTACGGCCCGCGCTTCCTGCACTCGACGGGCCAGCTCCACAAGGGTGGGCCGCCCACGGGCTGCTTCCTCCAGCTGACCGCCGACCACCCCGACGATGTGGCCATCCCCGGGGCCCGGGAGAGCTTCGGCACGCTCATCGCGGCCCAGGCAGCGGGCGATCTGGGGGCCCTCGTGGCCCACGAGCTGCCCGTCCTGCGGATCCACCTGGGGGCCGACCCGGATGCCGGGCTGGAGGCTTTGGCCGGCCTCGTCGCCGCAGCCTTCGCCGCGTGACCGCGACCGCCGGGCCGGCCCGGGCCGGTCGTGCCGCAACGGGTCGGGCGGCGGGCCGAACGGCCAACGCCCTGCGGGCCGGCCTGCGACTGGAGAAGGTGCCCGACCCCTGTGCCATCATCATCTTCGGCGGCACCGGCGACCTGTCGCATCGCAAGATCCTGCCGGCCCTCTACAACCTGACCCGGGCCGGCCTGCTGCCCGCCGAACAGACGATCGTCAGCTTCGCCCGGCGGCCCTACAGCGACGACGCCTACCGGACCGAGATGGCCGAAGCGGTGACCGAGTTCTCACGCGTGCCCGTCGAGCAGGCCCTGTGGCACGACTTCGCCACCGGCATCTTCTACCAGTCCGGCGACTTCACCGACCTGGCGGCCTACAAGGCGTTGGAGGCCCGCCTGGAGGCGCTCGACGCCGAGCGCGGCACGCGCGGCAACCGCCTCTTCTACGTCGCCGCCCACCCCAGCGCCTACAGCGACATCATCGCCAACCTGGGTCGCGCCGGCCTGGCTCGGCCGGCCCGCGCGAGCTGGGTCCGCATCATCATCGAGAAGCCCTTCGGGCGTGACCTGGCCTCCGCGCGGGCCCTCAACCGGGAGGTCACCCACGTCTTCGACGAGGGGCAGGTCTACCGCATCGACCACTACCTGGGCAAGGAGACCGTCCGCAACCTGATGGTCTTCCGCTTCGGCAACGGCATCTTCGAGCCGGTGTGGAACCGCCGCTACGTGGATCACGTGCAGATCACCGTGGCGGAGGACCTGGGCATGGAGGGCCGCGGCCAGTTCTACGAGGAGGCCGGCGCGACGCGCGACATCCTGCAGAACCACCTCCTGCAGCTGACCAGCCTGGTGGCCATGGAGCCGCCCATCGCCTTCGAGGCCGACGCGCTGCGCGACGAGAAGCTGCGTGTCCTGCGGGCGATCGATCCGGCGTGGGACGCGGAACGTATCCGTCGCGACGTCGTACGCGGGCAGTACGCCGCCGGGTGGGTGGGCGGCGTCCACGTCCCGGCCTACCGTGACGAGCCGGAGGTGGCGCCGACCTCGACGACCGAGACGTACGTGGCCCTGAAGCTGGAGATCCAGAACTGGCGCTGGGCCGACGTGCCGTTCTACGTGCGCACCGGCAAGCGCCTGCCCAAGCGCGCGACCGAGATCTCCGTGCAGTTCAAGCGGCCGCCGCTGATGCTCTTCCGCGAAGCGACCACCGAACCCGAACCGAACCTCCTGGCCCTCCGCATCCAGCCCGATGAGGGCATCATGCTGCGCTTCGCGGCCAAGGTGCCCGAGCTCGGCCTGGACGTGCGCAGCGTCAACATGGACTTCACCTACGGCTCTTCGTTCGCCACCGAGGCCCCGGAGGCGTACGAGACGCTGCTGCTCGACGCCCTGACGGGCGACGCCTCGCTGTTCACCCGCGCCGACGAGGTGGAGGCGGCGTGGGCCATCGTGACCCCGCTCGACCAGCAGTGGGCGGCGTGGGACAAGCGCGGTGAGAGCGCCGACCTGGCGATGTACGAGGCCGGCACCTGGGGGCCGGGCGCCGCCGACCGGCTGCTGGAACGCGATGGCCGCCGCTGGCGCCGGCTCTGACGACGTGACCGGGCAGGCGGTACCGCCGGCCCTGCAGCCGGTCGAACCGGCGCGGTCATGGTCCGCGCGGGCCGACTCGGTCCAGGGGATCGAACGCGAGCTCTCGCGCATGTGGGCGGCCGCGGCCCAGGAGACGATCGAGGCAGGGGATGCCTCGACGCGCGAGGCGGCCCGCGGCGACCCGCGCCTCGGCGGGCGGCTCGACGGCGGACGGGAGACCCGCGTGCGGATGCGGACGCGGGTGCTCACCCTGATCGTCGTCGCGTCGCGTCCGGAGACCCAGGAGCGGGCCCTCGACGCGATCCACCTGCTGGCCGCGCGGCACCCCTCGCGGGCGGTGATCCTGGCCCCTGGCGATCCGGACGGCCCTTCGTGGCTTGACGCCCGCATCTACGCCCAGTGCCAGCTGCAGGCGCGCGGCAACGCCGAGGTCTGCACCGAGCAGATCGTCGCCCGGTGCGGCGGGGAGCTGGCGTGGCACCTCTCGGAGCTGGTCACCCCGCTCCTCATCCATGACCTGCCGGTCGTCCTCTGGTGGCCCGACGATCCGCCCCTGGGACGGGCCCAGTTCGTGGACCTCGCCGATGAGGTGGACCGGGTCCTGGTCGATACCGGATCGTTCCGCGAGGACGGGGCGGCCGGCCTGATGGGGCTGGCCCAGGTCGTGGCCGATGGCCGGCTGCGGGTCCTGGACGTGGGGTGGCTTCGCCTCTCGCTGTGGCGTGAGCTCCTCGCTGGCGCCTTCGACCATCCCCTGCTGGCACCGGAGTTGCCCTCCGTCCAGCACGTGCGCCTGGACGTCGCCCGTCCCGGCAACGTCCTGCGGGTGTCCAAGGCGGCGCTGCTGTGTGGCTGGCTGGCCAGCCGGCTGGGCTGGCGCCTGGAGTCGCCCCTCGCCCCGCTGCGCGGCACGGAGAGCCTGGCCGGGACCTACCGGAGCGCCCACGGACCCGTCCATGTCGAGCTGCGGCCGGCCGATCCGGGCGGCGATCGGGCCCTCCGCACGCCCGGCTCGCTGGCCCGTGTCGAGCTCATCCTGGGCCGTCGGGCGGCCGAGATCCGGGCCCGCGTGACCCGTCACGCCGACCACCTCTTGGCGACCGCCGACTTCAAGGGGGCCCAGGTCGCCCGCCGCGCCGGCCGCCTGGAACCGTTCGGCGACGCCCCGTACCTCGCCGAGGCCCTGGACCGCGGCGGGGCCGACCGTGTCTTCGAGGAGGCTCTGGCCGCAGCGGCCCTGCTGGTCGAGGGATGAGCGGTCCGGCCGTCGTCGTCGTGGCCGACGATGACGCGCTCGCGGACGCTGCGGCGCAGCGGGTCCTGGCCGTGCTGCGCGAGGCGGTGGCGGCCCGCGGCGTGGCCCACGTGGCCCTCACCGGCGGGTCGACGGCGCCGCCGCTGTACGAGCGACTCGTGGCGGCCGGGGTCGACGGCGGCGTCACGTGGCCCGCGGTGCATTGCTGGTGGGGGGACGAGCGCTTCGTGCCCCTGGACCATCCCGCCTCGAATGCGGGCGTGGCGCAGGACGTCCTTGGCCAGGGCCTGGGCCTGCCGGCGGCCAATCTCCACCCGTGGCCGGTCGCCGAGGCTCTTGCCGCAGCGGCCGGCCCGGACGCCGCCGCGGCGGCGTATGCGGCAGCGGTTCGCCGGGCGATCCCCCTGACCCAGGACGGCGACCCCGTCTTCGACCTGCTCCTGCTCGGCGTCGGCCCCGACGGTCATGTCCTGTCGTGCTTCCCCGGCAGCCCGGCGCTCGCCGTCGACGCGCCGCTGGCGCTGGGCATACCGGCGCCGACACACGTGGAGCCACACCTCGCCCGGGTCACGTTCCGGGCACGGGTGATCGGCGCGGCGCGCCGGGTCCTGGTGCTGGCCGGCGGGGCCGGCAAGGCCGATGTGCTGCGGCGCGTCCTGGAAGGCCCGTCCGACCCGGCCGCTTTGCCGGCCCAGACGGCTTGCCTCCCGCAGACGACGTGGCTGCTGGATCGGGCCGCCGCGGCCCGCCTGACGGACCGGCCGGCCGGGTGAGCGACTCGTCCCGGGAGCGGGCGGGTGTCGTCCTGACGTTCGCCGCGTCGCTCCTGTGGGGCACCTCGTGGGTCGCCACGGGCTTCGCCCTGCGGGGCTTCTCACCGCTGGCCGTCGCCGGCTGGCGCGGGCTGGTCGGCGTGGCCTTCATCGCCGTGTACCTGGCCCTGGATCCCACGCGGCTGGCCGCCGATCATGACCGCCCGCGGGTCCCCCGAGTCGCCCGCGTCGTCCTCCTCGGGCTCCTCGGCGGCGGCGCCTTCCAGGTCGGCATGGCCTACGCCGTCGATCTCGCCGGGGCGACCCTCGCCGCCTTCGTGGCGGGTCTCTACCCGGTCCTCGTGGCCGCCGGAGCCGGCCTCGTCCTGGGCGAACGGCCGGGCCGGTACGTCGCCGGTGGCCTGGCGGTGGCGTTCGGGGGCGTGGTCCTGCTGGCCGGCTTCGACCCGACCGGCGCCTCGCCGGCCGGCCTGGCCATCGGCCTGGCGGCCGCCGCCGCGTTCGCCGCGTACCTCCTCCTGACGCGCCGCTGGGCGGCTGCGTGGCGCCTGCCGACGCCGGTCATCGCCACGTCCGTCATGGCCATGAGCGCCCTCGTGGCCCTCCCGCTGGCGTGGCTCGCCGACCCGGCGGGCCTTGTGTCAGACGGCGGCATGGGGCCGGTCCTGGCGATCCTGTGGCTGGCCGGCCCGGTGGGCGCCGTCGCCCAGGCCGCGGCCGTGGCCGGTGTCCGCCGTCTGCCCAGCGACCGTTCGGCGGCCATCTTCCTGCTCAATCCGCTGACGGCGGCCCTCCTCGCGGCTGCCCTCCTGGGCGAGCGTCTCGGGCCGCTCCAGGTGCTTGGTTGCGGGCTCGTCCTGGCCGGTGTCGCCCTCGCCACGGTCCTGGCGGCGCGCGTCACCCGGGCCGCCGCGGCCACGCGGGCGGCGGGCCTGCGGCAGGTGGAGTCGGCGGCGGCCCGGCGTATCCTGTAGCCGCGTCATCCTCAGTCCCGGGAGGTCGGCGATCGCCCTCGAACCTGCCGCCGCGGGGTCGCGCGCCGAGCGCGGTCGCGGCTGGATCCATGTGCTGTGCGGACCCATGGCCTCGGGCAAGACCGAGGAGATGATCCGGCTGCTGCGCCGGGCCGAGATCGCCGGGCGCCGCGTGCTGGTGGTCAACCACGCGCTCAACACCCGCAGCGGGGCCGACCGCATCGAGTCGCGCTCGGGCGTCGCGTTCGCCAGCCGCGCCGTCTCCGACTCGGATCAGATCGCGGCCATCGTGACCGAGATGGACCCGGACCTGGTGGCAGTCGAGGAGGCCGAGTTCTTCGACAACGGCCTGGCCGACGTCGTGGAGCGCCTGGCCGACGACGGGTGCGAGGTGATCCTGACCGGCCTGGACCGCGACTTCCGGGGCTGGCCGTTCGGCCCCATGCCGCGCCTGCTGGTGATCGCCGACGAGGTCGACAAGCTGACCGCCATCTGCGTCGTGTGCAAGGGGGTGGCCACACGCACCCAGCGGCTCATCAACGGGCGCCCGGCCCCGGCCGACTCGCCGACGATCGTGGTGGGGGGCATCAACGACCCGGCCGGCAAGCCGGAGTCCTACGAGGCACGGTGCCGCCGCTGCCACGAGGTGCCCGGCCTGGACTCGCTCTTCGGCCCCTGGCTGGGCTGACGGAGCCGCCATGATCGGCCGCCTGCTGACGCAGCTGCTCGACGCCCAGGCGGGTTGGGCCCGGCCGTTCGGCGACGCCGTCCACGACGCCCTCCACGGGCTGTTCCACCGCCTCCCGCCCGTGCGCGACTTCCTCAACGGCCGATGGCTCGGTCACCCCCTGCACGCGCTCCTCACGGACGTCCCGATCGGCGTGCTGACGTTGGTCATCCTGCTCGACGCCGTGGGCCAGTCCGTGGCGGCGGATGTGGCGCTGACCTTCGGCGTCCTGACTCTGCTCGCAGCGGCGCTGGCCGGCCTGGCCGACTACTCGGACACGGACGGCAGGGCACGGGTGCGGGCCACGGTCCACGGCACGCTCATGACGGTCGCCCTGGTCCTCTACGTGCTCTCCCTCGCCCTGCGCGCGGCCGGCGGCGAGCGGGCCGTGTCGATCACCGTCTCCATCGTGGCGTACTTCGTCCTGGCCGCCGGCGCCTACGTCGGGGGCGACGTCGTCTACCTGCTGGGGAACATGGTCGACCGTCACGCCTGGCGGCCGGCCGGCGCGAAGTGGGCGACGCTGGAGGTCGGCGACCTGCCAGAGGACCGGCCGGTGAAGGCGAAGTCCGGCCTCCAGAACCTCGTCCTGGTCCGCCACGGCGAGCGCATCCAGGCCCTCCATGAGCAATGCGCCCATGCCGGCGGACCGCTCAGCCAGGGCACGCTCATCGACGGCTGCCTCGAGTGCCCATGGCACGGCTCGCGGTTCCGCCTCGCCGACGGCCGCGCCGTGCGAGGCCCCAGCGTGTACGACCAGCCAGCCTATGAGGTGCGGACGACAGAGGCCGGCGGCTACGAGGCGCGTCGCATCCCCTGAGCCCCGACGTCAGGTCGCGATCAGCCCGACCCCTACCAGGGCGAGCGCGATCCCAGCCACCTGCCGGCGATGCAGCCGCTCATGGAGCAACCAGGCCGCGAGGAGGACGGTCGTCACCGGGTACAGCGACGAGAGGATGACGGGCACGCTGAGCGCACCGCCCTGGCTGGCCAGGAGGAAGAAGGCGTTCCCGCCGTAGTCGGCGACGCCGGCGCCCAGGATGAGGGGCGCGACGGCGGCCACGCCCTCGCGGCGCGGGCGCACGGCGATGGCTACGACCGCGGCCAGGAGCACGGTCGCTCCCCGCGCGCCGACGAGGGGCCACCATGTCGAGCCGGCCACTCGCATCGCCTCGTGGATGGCGAGGAAGAAGCCCGCGAACCCGAGGCCACCGATGACGATGAGCGGCAGGAGCCGCCCCACGCCGGGCCCGCCATGGGTGGGCGCCACCCGGCCGGGCCAGGAGACGACGACGATGGCGGCCAGGCCACAGGCCATGCCCGCCACCTGCAGGCCCGACAGCTGGTCGCCGCGGGCGATGCCCACGGCGGCCGGCACGCCGGCCCCGATGACTGCCACGAGCGGTGCCACGACAGCCATCTGGCCACTGGCCAGCGCTCGATAGAAGGCGTAGAGGCCCATGGCGCCGGCGAGGCCGGCAGCCGCCCCCCAGGCCAGGCTCGCTGCGCCGGGGAATCGCTCGCCGCTGACGAGGACGGCCGACCCGGCGACGAGGAGGCCGATCGACTGGCTCGTCAGGACCGTGACGAGCGCGGCGACGCGCCGGCTGGCCAGGCCCCCGGCGAAGTCACCGACGCCCCATGTGATCCCGGAGGCGAGCCCGAACAGGACGGCGGACGGGTCCAGCGGCGCCGTCCGGATCAGGTGGCCGGGACGGACTCGGCGAGGTCGCGGCCGGTCGGGCCGGCCAGGTCGATGACCTGCTCCGCCACCGCGTCGAACCGGTCCGAGGCGGTCAGGTAGATGACCTGGTGGTCCGCGGCGATCTCCCGCAGGAGGACCAGGGCCTGCTGCGCGCGCGTGGCGTCGAAGGTGAGGAACGGATCGTCGAAGACCAGCGGCGGGCGCCGGTCCTGGGTCACCTGGCGCACCAACCCCAGCCGCGCCGCCAGGTAGAACGAGTCGATGGTGCCCTGCGAGAGGCTCCGCACGTCCACCCAGTCGCCCCGCTCGGGCGCCCAGACGCGGAAGGCGAGCTCCGCCTCGTCGACCTGCACGCGCCGGTAACGACCGCCCGTGATCTTGACCACATCACCGGCCATGCGCCCCTCCAGGAAGCGCGCCGCGCGCTTCATGGTGGCCTCCTCCGCGCGATCCAGGGCCTCCAGCGTGGCGCGGTAGATGCGCTCACGCCGCTCGTCCAGCGCAAGCCGCTCGTTGGCCGTGGCCAGTGCCTCGCTGGTCGCCGCCACCTCCTCGGCGTCGGTGGGGTTCTGCTCCACGCGGGCGTGCGCATCGGCCTGGGCGGCCAGCGTGCGCTCGCGCTCCGCCTCGCCGCTGGCCACGGCGGCCCGCGCCCGATCGCGCGTCCCGAGGGGATCCGCTCCGACGTCACCCATGCCGGCCAGGGCGTGGCGGGCCGTCTCGGCCTCGGCGGCGGCCGCGTCGCGCAAGCGGGCCACGTCGTCAGCCGGCTGCTCATCGCCGAGGACGCCACGGTATTCGGCATGGAGGGCCTCCAGGCCCGCGACGTGGGCCGTCTCGGCCGCCAGCAGCTGCTCCACGGCCGGCAGATCCGGCAGGCCCAGCGCGGCCAGGCCCGCATCGCGCGCCGCCACCGTGTCCTTCAGCTGCTGCTCGATGTCCGAGCGCCCCCGCAGGCGACGCGAGATCTCGTTCTCGCGCAGGATGTTCTGGCGCCGCGTGTCCGATGCGCGGCGCTGCTGGAGGAGGCCGGCCACGGCCAGGACGAGACCGGCCGCGGCGATGACCACGCCGGTGATCGAGCTGGCGCTGCCGAGCGGCGGGATGGCGATCGTGCCGAGGGCCACGACGGCCCCGATCAGCACCAGCACGATCCCCGCGATGGCGAAGCGGCGCCAGCCGGCCGAGGGCAGGTTGCCGACGTCGTATGAGGACACATCCGGCGTTTCGGCCAGCTCGGCGCGCAGCGTCGAGACCGTCGCCTCCTGCTGGCGCAGCCGCTCGGTCGCTGCCCGCAGGGTGGGCAGCGGCATCGTCGCGGGATGGGCCGCCTCCTGGGCCAGGATCTGGTCGCGCAGCTCGGCCGCTCGCTTGTAGCGCTGGTATCTCGTCTCCGCCTCGTGCTGGCGGGCCAGGAGCGTTGCGGCATGCTCGGCCCGGCCGAGCAGCTCACGTGCCTCGGCCACGCGGGCGACGGCCGCGCCGTGGGCGTCGCGAGCGGTCGAGAGCGCCGCCTGGTCGCGCTCCAGGGCGGCCAGGCCGGCTTCGCCCTGCTGCGCCGCCGCCGTCAGCTCGGCCACCCGCTCGCGGTCCTGCTTGAGGGTGCCTGGATTGCGCGGCCCCTCCGTGGTCAGCCGCCGGAGTGCGTCCTGCAGCTTCTTGCGGGCTGCCGACGTGCCGCGGTCGGCGCCGCTCATCGAGGCCTGGAGCCGGTCGCGCAGCGCCGCCTCGTCGCGATCCAGGTGCTCCAGCTCGTAGTGATGGACGCTCGCCGTGGAGCGGAAGAACTTCTCCGATGGGAGGCCGGTCAGCTCGGCGAGCCGCCGGTCCACGGCGGCCGGGTCATCGAGCGTCTCCTGACCGAAGGTCAGGTGGGCCTGGCCCTTGGCCCCGGCGAACTTCTTCACCAGGCGCCCGGCGGTGCCCTCGTGCTCGAAGTCGAGCTCGATGACGGGGCTGGCTCCGTCGCGACCCCAAGGCCGCAGGGCCTCCATCTCGGCCCCGCCCGCGGTGGCACGCCGGAACAGGGCGACCTCGATGGCCCGCTGGATGGTCGACTTGCCCGACTCGTTGGGCCCACGCACGACGGTCAGGCCGGGCGCGAAGGCGAAGGTGACGTCGGCGTGACGCTGGAAGTCCTGGAGGCGCAGCTTCAGGAGGCGCATCTCAGCCCAGCGTCACGCGCTGCGGGTCGTCGAGCAGCAGCCGTCCCAGGCGCAGCGCCTCGGCGAGCTCGGTCGCGTCGGCGGTTCGCCCGGCCGCACGCGCCGCCTCGGCGCGCACCTCCAGGTCGCGCATGAAAGCGCCCGGGATCGTGTCCGGCGGTGGGGGCGGCCCGGCCGGTGGCGCCGGGGTGGCCAGATCGCGGAAGCGCAGCCGCAGGAATCGTCCGGCGAGCTGCTGTTCCACCTCTTCCTCGTGCACGTCGAGCTCGTCTGGCTCGACCCCCACGAGGCGGGCGTCCATCACCAGGTCCGGGTCGGCGTGGGCGGCGATCCGCTCCACGAGCGCGGGCTGCCCGGGCACCTCGGCGGCGTCCACGTCAAGCTTCATGAAACGCGTCCGACCGATGCGCCGGGCCTCCAGCCGGACCTGGCGCTGGCCGTCGCGTTCCTCAAGCGTCACCAGGACGACCTGACCGGCGCCGTCCTGGTCGACCGCGACCGGCTCCGGCGACCCGGCGTAGGCCCACGTCGTGGCCCCCGCGCGGCCCTGCTGGAAGGAGTGCCAGTGGCCCAGGGCGAGGTAGTCGAGGCCGGAGGCGGCGATCTCGGCATCCGTGAACAGCACGTCGTCCTCGGTCACCTTGCCCTCGATGCGCAGCGAGCCGTGGACCACGCCGACGCGCCATCTGGCCCGCGTGTCAGCCCCCACCGCGAAGCCGGCCAGCGGGCTCCGGGGCGCTCGCTTGGTGGAGAAGACACGGCCGAAGACCAGCAGGTCCAGCGGGGCGAAGAGGACCTCCGGCCGCTCCGGCGTGAGGAGCACCACCGCGTCGTCCTCCGCCTTCACGCCGGCCAGGGCGGCCACGTCGTAGGCGCGGTAGACCGATGAGGGGTCGTACGCATCGTGGGTACCGGGGATCAGCACGACGCGCCCGCCCGCCGCCGCGACACGGCCGAACTCCGCCGCCGCCCGTTCGACCGAGCGGCGCGGCTGCTGGTTGGAGTCGAACAGGTCACCGGCCACGATGACGACGTCGACGCGCTCCTCCAGCGCCAGGTCGATGGCCCGCCGGAACGCCTCGAACTGTCGCTCGCGCTGCGCCGAGGCCGCGGGGCCGAGGTCCTGATGGCGCGCCCCCAGGTGAACGTCTGCCACGTGCAGCAAGCGGGGCATCGGGGCGACGCGTTCCTCCGTCCGTGGCCTGATCCGCTGGGCCGGGGCGATGGACGAGCGAGGAGCCCCCTGGCCCTCGCTCGTGCGGCACAGGTTCGGCGGTTATTGTGCCACCTCGCCTGTCACGGGATGGGCTCCCGGCCGCGTGCTGGCGGGGCCCGCCGAGGGGTGGTACGCTGGGCTCCTTCACCGGTGCGCCCCGGATCGGGACCTCGGCACAGCATCTGGGCGGCGCCCGGCTCCTCCCGACGCCACACGCCAGCTGCGGTCCGCTTCCACGCGCGAGCGGTGTGAACGCGAACGTGAACCACGCTCCAGGAGGTCCCCTCACGGTGTCCTATACGGATCGAACCCTGACCTGTGCTGATTGCGGCATCGACTTCGTCCATTCGGCGGCCGACCAGGAGTTCTACGCTCAGAAGGGCTTCGCCTCCGACCCCAAGCGCTGCCCGAGCTGCCGGGCGAGTCGTCGCGCCACACGCGAGACCACCGGCTACGACGTGCGCTCCATCGGCGGCCCGCGCGGTTACGAGCGCGGCGACGACCGGCCCATGCGCGAGTACTTCGCGGTGATCTGCTCCAAGTGCGGCAATGCCGCGCAGGTCCCGTTCAAGCCGCGTCAGGACAAGCCGGTCTACTGCTCCGACTGCTTCCGCGAGGTGCAGGCGTCCTGAGGCCGCCCGCGGGCGGGGCGATCAGAGGCGCATGGTCTCCCCGTCGCGGTACCGGCTGCGCCGGCGGCCGCGCCAGATGGTCACCCGTCCGTGGCCCAGCACCTGCCACGATCCGTCTCGGCCGATGAGCGTCGTCTGACGGTCGATGCCCACGACGGCACCGGCCCACGGCGGCATGAGCACGACGGCCAGCAGGAGCGCCTCAGGGAAGGCGTCGTAGGCGGGGATCACGGCCACCCGGGGCACGAACCCCAGGGCCGGCGTCCAGCCGCCGGGCACCGGCCGACGACGCAGCAGGTGCGCCTGGCGGTCCGCCAGCACCATCGCCCCGGCGCCGCAGCCGGCCACGATGGCTCCCCGGTCGGCGGCTGCGCGCAGCGCCCGTTCGACGGCCGTTCCGGCGAGCGCCTCGTACAGGTGGGCCGGATCACCGCCGCCCAGGTGGATCAGATCGGCCTCCCCGACGGCCTGGGCGCAGGCCACGTCTTCGGCGTCGGCCCGCGTGCGCACAGGGACCATTTCGACCTCGGCTCCCAGCGCCCGGAAGTGCTGGCGGCCCTGTTCGGCCAGGCGCAGGAAGGCGGCCTCCCCGCCCGCCGCGGCGGCGGTCGGCAGGATCGCCACGCGCGGGTCGCGGCGGCCCGTCGCCGCCAACAGCTCCCGGTCGACCGCCTCCATGGCCGGCGTGAACTCGCCGGAACCGATGAGGACGATGGGCCCACGCATGCCCCGCGACGATACACGAGGCCGCGATCGGACCGCCCGCCCGGCTACCATCGCGCCGTGCCGCGCCGAGTCAGGGCCCTTCCGCCGCCCGATGGGTCCCTCGTGCAGACGATGCGCCGCGCCCGGGCCCTGCTGATCGATCTCGATGGCGTGCTGGTCCAGGCCGGCCATGTCCTCCCGGGCGCCGTCGAGGGCCTCGCCGAGCTGGAGCGGCGGCGGGTTCCGTATCTGGTGGCCACCAACACGTCGCTCATGAGCCGGGCCACACTCGCCGAGCGCATGGCAGCCCGCGGCGTCCACCTGGACCCTGCCCACATCGTCAGCGCCCTGTCCGTGACCGCTGAGCTGACCGCGCGGCGCTTCCCGGGCGGGCCGATCCTGGTGCTGGCGTCCGACGACGCCCGCCGTGAGTTCGCCGGCCAGCGTCTGCTGCCGCCGACCGACGAGTCCGACGCGCGGGACGGGTGTGCCGCGGTGGTCATCGGCGACGCCGCGGAGGCCCTCTCGTTCGCCAACATGGACCGTGCCTTCCGCCTGGTCCGCGGCGGCGCCCGCCTCATCGCCATGCACCGCAACCCGTGGTGGATCACGGCCGCCGGGCCGACCCTGGATGCGGGCGCCTTCGTGGTTGGTCTCGAGTTCGCCACGCGCCGGCGAGCCCTGGTGGGGGGCAAGCCCTCGCCGACCTTCTTCGCGGCCGCCCTCCGGGCGTTGGGCCACCCGGCCGCCGAGGTGGTCATGATCGGCGACGACCTGCGGGCCGATGTGGCCGGTGGCAGGCGGGCCGGGCTGCGTGCCGTGTGGGTCGGCTCCGGCCGCCACGAGCCGGCCGACCTGGCCCGGCACATGGCCCGTGGTGAGCCGCCGCCGGACGCCACGGCGCGCGACTTCGCCGCGGTCGTGGCGGCCCTGCGGGAGGCGTAGACTGGCCGCATGACCGCACCGACCGAACCCCGCCTGAAGATCACCTACGCCACCCTGCGCAACGACAACGAGACGCTGCACGCCCAGTTCGAGGCCGGCCTCGCGCTCGCCCGACGCGAGCTGCTGGGCGGCTATCACCGCAACGTGGTGAACGGCCGCGAGCGCGACGGCGAGGGCACCTTCGAGAAGCGCACGCCCATCGACAGGTCACTGATGGGCACCTTCGCGAAGGGCACCCGGCGCGACGTGCAGGACGCGATCGCCGCCGCTCGCGCCGCCTTCCCGGCCTGGTCGCGGCGGCCGTGGCAGGAGCGCGTCGCGCTGCTTCGGAAGGCCGCCGACCTGATCAGCGAACGGCAGATGGAGTTCGCCGCGCTGCTCTCCATGGAGGTCGGCAAGAACCGCCTGGAGGCGCTCGGCGACGTCGAGGAGACGGCCGACCTCATCCGCTGGTCGTGCCTGATGATGGAGCGCCACCACGGCTTCGACGACCCCATGGACAACCTGGGCGACATGGCCGTGCACACTCGCTCGGTCCTCAAGCCCTACGGGGTATGGGGTGTCATCAGCCCCTTCAACTTCCCCTTCGCCCTGTCCGGCGGGCCTTCCGGCGGCGCACTCGTGGCCGGCAACACGGTGGTCTACAAGCCATCCTCGGACGCGCCCATCTCCGGCGTCTGCCTGACCCAGGTGTTCCGCGATGCCGGCCTTCCGGATGGCGTCTTCAACCTGGTCATGGGGCCCGGCGAGACGGTCGGCGCCGAGGTGCAGGAGAACCCGGGCGTCGACGGCATCATCTTCACCGGCTCGTTCGAGGTCGGCTTCGGCCTCTACAAGCATTTCGCGCGGGTCTTTCCCAAGCCGGTCATCGTGGAGATGGGCGGCAAGAACCCCGCCATCGTGACTCGTCATGCGGACCTGGATGAAGCGGCCGAGGGCATCATGCGGGCCGCCTTCGGGTTCACCGGCCAGAAGTGCTCGGCCAACAGCCGGGTCTACGTCGAGCGCCCCGTGCACGACGACCTCCTGCGCCGTTTGGTGGAGAAGACCGAAGCCCTCGCCGTCGGCGATCCGGTCGAGCGGCAGAACTGGATGGGCCCCCTCATCGACGCCCGCGCCGTCGGCCGCTACGAGCAGGCGGTCGCCGAGGCACGCCGCGACGGCGCCGTCTTCACCGGCGGCGAGCGGCTGACTCAGGACGGCCTTGATCGCGGCTTCTTCGTCGAGCCGACCGTCGTGGGGCGCCTGCCCTTCGACCACCGGCTCTTCCGCGACGAGCTCTTCGTGCCGTTCACGGCGGTCGCCGCGGTCGATTCGCTCGAGGAGGCCCTCGCCCGGGCCAACGACACGGTCCTTGGCCTGACGGCGGGCCTGTACAGCGAGGACAAGGACGAGATCGCGCGCTTCCTCGACGAGATCGAGGCCGGCGTCGTATACGTCAACCGCCGGGCAGGCGCGACGACCGGCGCGTGGCCGGGCGTCCAGCCGTTCGGCGGCTGGAAAGGGTCAACCGCGACGGGCAAGGCCGGCGGCGGCTTCTACTACGTCCAGCAGTTCATGCGCGAGCAGTCGCAGACGATCGTCGACTGAGCGCGGCTGTGGCCGGCCGTCTCGGCCGCCTGCTACACTGGCGGTGGATATCCAGACTGCATAACGGTTATGCACTCTGGCTTGCCGGCTGAAGGGAGCCGACCGTGACCGACGTCGCCGAGCGCGCCCGCCCCGCCCAGGTGCCCCACCTCGTGACCGAGCTGCCCGGTCCCAAGGCGCGTGCCCACATCGCCTTCGACGAAGCCATCACCTCGCCCAGCCTGCCACGGGCGTACCCGATCGTGCCCGTGCGGGGCGACGGGGTCTCCATCGAGGACATCGACGGCAACGTGTTCCTGGACTTCGCGGCCGGCATCGCCGTCAGCTCCACCGGCCATGGTCATCCCGATGTGCTGCGCGCCATCGCGCGGCAGACGGTCGACCTGGTGCATTTCAGCGCCTCCGACTTCTACCTGCCCATCTACGCGCAGGCGGCGGCCGAGATGGCGCGCATCGCCCCCATCACCGGTCCGACCCGCGTCTTCCTGGGCAACTCGGGGGCCGAGGCGATCGAAGCGGCCCTCAAACTGGCCCGCTTCCACACGCGCCGCCAGTACGTGGTGGCCTTCCTCGGGGCCTTCCACGGCCGCACGTACGGCGCGGTCAGCCTGACCGCCTCCAAGGCCAAGTACCACGCCGGCTTCGGGCCCCTCCTGCCGGGCGTGATCCATGTGCCCTTCGGCAGCGCCGGCCTCGACGAGCTGGAGCAGCGCGTCTTCAAGCGCCTCGTGCCGGCCTCCGAGGTGGCGGCGGTCTTCGTCGAGCCGATCCAGGGCGAAGGCGGGTACGTCCTCCCCGACGCCGACTTCCTGCCGCGCCTGCGCCGGATCTGCGACGCCCATGGCATCCTGCTGGTGGCCGACGAGGTCCAGTCGGGCGCCGGCCGCACCGGCCGCATGTGGGCGATCCAGCACTGGGGTGTCGAGCCCGACGTGCTCGTGGCGGCCAAGGGCATCGCTTCGGGCCTTCCCATCTCCGCGGTCGTGGCCCGCTCGGAGCTGATGGACTGGACCGCCGGGGCCCACGGCTCCACCTACGGTGGCAATCCGGTCGCCTGTGCCGCCCTGCTGGCTACGGTCAAGCTGCTGGAGGATGGTTTGGTGGACAACGCCGCCCGGCGGGGCGAGCAGGCCCTGGAGGCGCTCCGGCCGCTCGTCCGCCGCCACGAGTCGATCGTCCGCGACGTGCGCGGCAAGGGCCTCATGATCGGCGTGCAGTTCGACTCGGGCGCCACCGCCGACGCCGTCCAGCTGGCCGCCTTCCACCGTGGCCTGCTCGTCCTGGAGGCCGGCGACGACGTCGTCCGCATGTCACCGGCACTCATCGTCGATGCGCAGGAGATCGCCACCGGCGTGCGGATCTTCAGCGCGGCCGTGGCGGAGGTCGCCGCGCGGTCCTGACACCGTCACCGCGGCGTGATGATGGGCCGTCCATGAGCACCTCCAAGGTGACCTCGATGCACGACGCAGTGGCGGCGCTCGTGCGCGACGGCGACACGGTGGCCATCGAGGGCTTCACCCACCTCATCGGCTTCGCGGCCGGCCACGAGATCATCCGCCAGGGTCGTCGTGACCTGACGCTTTGCCGCCTCACACCCGACCTCATCTACGACCAGATGGTCGGCGCCGGCGTGGCCCGCAAGCTCGTCTTCAGCTGGCTGGGCAACCCCGGCGTGGGCGGCCTGCACGCCATCCGCAGGCGCGTCGAGGCGGCCGATCCGGCGCCCCTGGAGATCGAGGAGTACAGCCACTTCGGGATGGTCGGGCGGTACACGGCAGGGGCCATGAACCTGCCCTTCTTCCCCTTGCGCAGCTACTTCGAGTCGGACCTGCCGGCGGCCAACCCGCTGATCCGGCGCCTCGCCTCGCCGTACGGCGACGGGGACGTCTACGCGGTCCCCCCGCTGCGCCCCGATGTGGCCATCATCCACGCCCAGCGGGCCGACGCCAGTGGGGACACCCAGGTGTGGGGCCTGCTGGGCTGCCAGAAGGAGGCCGCCTTCGCCGCGTCCCGGGTCCTGGTCGTGGTCGAGGAGCTGGTCGATGAGGCCGTGGTGCGGGCCGACCCCAACCGGACCATCATCCCGGGCCTCATCGTGGATGCGGTCGTCGTCCAGCCCTTCGGAGCCCATCCGTCGTACGCGCAGGGCTACTACGACCGCGACAATCGGTTCTACCTGGAGTGGGAGGCCATCTCGCGCGATCCGGACGCCCTCCGCGACTGGCTCGCGACATGGGTCCGCGGCACGGCCGACCACGACGAGTACCTGGCGCGCCTGGGTGAGGAGCGGCTCATGGCCCTTCGGCCGTCCGCGCCGGCCCCCTCCGGCTCGGTCGACTACGGGCGCTACGCGTGACCGCACACGTCACCGCCGCCGAGGCGGGCGAGGCGACCTTCAGCCGCTCCGAGATGATGATCGCGGCGGCCGCCCGCGAGCTGGCCGGGCAGCGGGTCTGCTTCGTCGGCGTGGGCCTGCCCAACATCGCGGTGAACCTCGCCAAGCGGACCGTCAGCCCCGACCTGGAGCTCGTCTACGAGTCGGGCGTCTTCGGCGCCCGGCCAGCCCGCCTGCCCCTGAGCATCGGCGACCCTACGATCGTCACCGGGGCGACCGCGGTGACGAGCATGCTCGAGTTGTTCGGCTACTACCTGCAGCGGGGGCTCATCGACGTGGGCTTCCTGGGAGCTGCTCAGATCGACCGCTTCGGCAACATCAACACGACCGTCATCGGGCCCTACGAACACCCCACGACGCGCCTGCCCGGCTCGGGCGGGGCCTGCGAGATCGCCCTCAACGCCCGCCACGTGTTCGTCATCATGCGCCAGAGCCGCCGCTCGTTCGTGGAGCGGATCGACTTCCGCACCTCGCCCGGCAACCTGGGCGGGGCGGAGCACGCCGAGCGCACCCGACGGGAGCAGGGCTGGCTGGGCCGGGGCCCCAGCGTCGTGGTCACGGACCTGGGCATCTACCACTTCGACGAGGCCGGGCAGATGCGGCTGGATTCCCTCCACCCCGGCGCCACCCTGGACCAGGTCCGCGAGGCGATGGCATGGGCGCCGGTGGTGGCCGCCGACCTGGCTACCACCCCTCCCCCGTCGGCCGACGAACTGCACCTCATCCGCCACGAGCTGGACCCGGGCGGGACCTACACGCGTTAGCCCGCGGCCCCGCCTAGCCCCAGCCGGGTCGTCCGCGGGCGCGCCACACGAGCCACAGGCCGAGCGCCACGATGAGCAACGGCCACAGGCGGCTCAGGTCGGGCACGCCTGGGATGCGGCCGGCGACCTGGATCCCGCCCACGAAGAGGAACACCGCGGCCGCCCAGGCCGTCCACCCAGAGCCGCCGCCCCAGGCACGTCCGAGCAACCAGGCCACGGCGAACGCGAGGCCCAGGAAGAACGTGCCCCAGCCGCTGCCGGTGATGACCCCCAGGTCGGCCAGCGTCGACGCAGCGCCCAGGGCGATGAAGATGAGGGCCGGCAACGATGCCCCGCGTGCCCCGTTGGCGAGCCACGTCACAAGGAACGTCGCCGCGAGCGCGTCGAGCACGAGCGCCCCGGCGCTGAGGGGCGTCGTGAGCTGGCCCACCAGCAGGGCCACGCCGAACGCGACGAGGAAGATGCCGACCCACGGCAGTCCCTCACGCCCGCCGTCGAAGCTCCAGTACCAGCCCTGGGCCGGTGGGCGCGCCCCGGCGGCCGGGTCGGCTCCGGTCGGCCCGGGGGATGACGGCATCGTCATGGGGCTACCGTAGCACCGCCGTCGCGGCGAACGGATCGTACGCGTCACGCTTGGGGACGGGTCCCGATGCCCCGAACCACTCTTCCGCCCCCGGCTCGTCGGACCCACCGCGGCGGGGAGTGGGGACGCCGCTCAGGAGCCACCCCCAACCATCGGTCGAGAGCGCCCGCAGCGTGGCCACTGCGGCGCGCAGCGCGGCGTCGGCGTGTTCCAGGGCATGACCACGAAGCGGGCCCACGACCCGCCCGTCGGCCAGCCAGGCCGCCGCGTCGAGTGCTGCCGTGGTCTCGGTGACCGCGGCGGCCGGGTCGGCGGCGGCGGCGGCGGACCGGAGCACCATCGCCGGGGCGAGGCCGCCCGCCAGAGCCGCTGCCAGGCCCGCGGCCCAGCCCGCCGTCCGGCCACCGGCCTCCTCGATGAGGAGCGGGTGCTCGGGGAACACGAGCCGGCGGAGCGCCACCTCGGTGAGGGCCAGCGGCCCGGCCCCGTCGAGGGCCTGCGCCTCCCGCGGCAGCGCGCCGAGCAGGATACGTTCGGGGGGCAGCGGGCCCAGGCGCGACAGTTCGACCGTGAGAGCCTGCAGGGCCAGCGCCCGGCCGGACCGCGTCCCGGGGTCGACCGGCTGACCCCGCGCCAGCTCGGGCGCCACGGCCAGCGGCCCGGCCCCCAGGGCGAGCTGCGCCCCCGTCCGCCCATGGACCTGGAGGGCGAAGGCGTGATCGGTGAACGCCCGCGCGGGCTGGACCCCGAATTCGACGATCGACTCGAGGGGGTCGGAGCAGACCAGGTCGACGCGCTCGAAGCCGGCCACCACGGCCTGGTCGGGCGCCGCCAGGCCAAGGGAAGCCGACGCGAGGCGGACGTACCGGCCGCTTGCCGCGGCGGCCTCGTCGAGCACCGTCCTCAGCGCGGCCAGCCCGCGCTGGCTGCCCGCCGGGGCGACGCGAGGTGCGGCTGCCGCGTCGGCCGGATCCAGCTCCTCGCCAAGGCCGCGACGCAGCTCGCGGTCGCGCGGCACGCGGACCCGCACCAGGGTCGCGCCGGCGGCCACGAAGAGTCGGCTGCGTTCGGCGGCCTCGCCCGCGGTGACGTCCGAAAGGTCGAGCCCGACCACCGCACGGGAGGCCTCACCGAGGATGGCCCGCAGCTCGCTGCGCGCCACGCGGTTGGCATCGAAGCGCTGCCAGGCCGCGCCGAGCCACTCCCCGACGAGCGCCTCCGCGGCCGCCCGGTTGGCCGGCTCCCGCAGCAGGTCCGCCTCCAGGGCCAGGTCGATGTGGCCACTGGCGATCTCGAGGCTCAGGTCCTGCGGCCCGAGGGCGTACTCCCGCGCCGCGGCCGCGAACGGCAGGGCGATGCCGCCACCCAGACGGGCCGGGCCGAGGTCGGCGAACCGCTCGATGACCTCGAGGGCGAGCGGATGGCCCGCCCGGTCGATGCCGGCCACGCCGAACAGGCGCAGCATGGCCCGCTCGCAGGCGACGGTGGTCGCCGCGCGCGCCGCCGCATCGATCGGGGCGGCGAGGGCGGCGGCTCGCTCGCGGAGCTCGTGAGCGCGACCCTCGAGGTCGGCAGCGGTCGGGCGTGGCATCAGCCGGCGGGGCGATGGTGCATGGGGGCCGAGTCTACGCGGTCAGCCACGCGACGGGCCGCCACGAGCCGGCGTCGGCCCGTCGCGTGGTGGGGCGCCGAGCCAGACGCTGCCGTCGGCGAACCGCTCGGCTTTCCAGATCGGCGCCCGGGCCTTGAGTTCCTCGATGGCGTAGCGGCAGGCATCGAACGCCTCGGCCCGATGGCCGGCCGCGGTCACGATGGCGACGCTGATCTGGCCCACGGCGACTTCCCCCGTGCGGTGCAGGATGGCCAGACGGCGGACCCCGAAACGCACCTCGATCTCGTCGGCGATCGCCTCCAGGACCGCCAGGGCCATCGCTTCGTAGGCCTCGTAATCGAGCCCCACCACCTCCTGGCCGGCGAAACGGGCGGCGACCGCCTCCTGCCCCGGCGCCGGCGTGCCCGGCGTGGTACGGGTGTGGCCCAGGAACACGACCACCGCCCCGTCGGTCGGGTCGGCCACCGCGGCGCGCATCTCGTCGATCTCGGCGTCCCCGATCGGGCCGCGCCCCAGCGCGATGCGGCGCGCCCGGCGCCCATCCGCGCCGCCGGCCACGGGGGGGATGAGGGCCACCTCGTCGCCGTCGTCCAGCGTGGCCGCCGGATCGACGTACTCGCCGTTGCGAGCGAAGCGCATCGAGGCGCGCGCGGGGGCCAGGACCGGGTAGGCCGCCACCAGCGTGGACCAGGCCGTCTCGATGGTGGCCCTCGGCGGCAGCTCGAGCAGGACCTCGCGCCGGCCGAGTTGCTGCCGCTGGAGGGCGAAGAGGCGCAGGCGGACGTGCATCGTCACCTCAGGCCAGCACGCCGGTGCCGAAGTACAGGCCGGCAGCGACGATCGTGGCGGCGAGGACGGCGGCCGTCGCGATGTACAGCAGGCCGGTGGCCGACTCCATCGACCGCGTCCGCGCCGTGCGGTTGGCCATGACCATCACCGCCAGCGGGAACACCAGGCCGATCCCCAGCAGCAGCCAGACGAACACCGCGCTGCCGCCCACGAGGGCGCCGAACGGGCGGCCGCCGGTGCCGCTGCCCAGCGCCGTCCACAGCCAGAAGATGATCAGCTGCAGCGCCAGCAGCCACGTCAGCACGCGCGTCATCTCGATCAGCGGCCGGGCCGGCAGGGCCGGCGTCACGAGGTACCAGTGGCCCAGCACCATGGCCGCGAACGTGCCTCCGGTGACGGCCAGCAGCAGGGCGAAGAGGACGACCACCGGCACGCCCTGGACGAGCCCGCCACCCCAGCCCAGCGCGGCCGCGACCGTGATGAGGGCGGTCACCAGCAGCACGCCGGCCCCCAGGCGCGGCGCCCGCAGGCCGCGGCCCGCCGCCACCGCGTAGGCCACGGCGAGCACCACGAAGACGCCCAGGAGGACCCGTCGCGGCGCGTCGTACGACGCATCGCCCGGCACGGTCAAGGTCGCCACGGCCGGCAGGGACAGGTCGGCCAGCAGGACGACGACCCCCAGGACGGCGGCGAAGGCTGCCAGGAAGCGGAGGTACCCGGGCGCCACGTCGCTCAGCGAGCGCACGATCACCGCGGCACCTGCCCCGCCGCCCGCCAGGGCGAAGAGCACGACCCAGTTGATGAAGGCGAGGTCATGCACGATCGCCGCGTTGGCCACCGGCCGAGTGTAGCCGCGGCAGGCCGCCATGAGCCGGGCTAGGATGGGCCCCCAGGGCGAACGCCCGGTCACGGAGGGCCACGATGGGTGATCTCGGCTTCGACTACACCTGGTACGGGCACGCCTGCGTCCAGCTGGGCACGCCGGGGGGCCGCACCGTCCTCATCGATCCCTGGTTCGGCAACCCGAAGTCGACCAGGCGGGCGGACACCGTCGAGCGGTGCGATCTGCTCCTGGTCACCCATGGCCATGGCGATCACCTGGGCGACGCGGTGGCCCTCGCCAGCCGGCTGCACCCGGCGTGGCCGTGCATCCACGAGATGAGCCTCTGGCTGGCCCGCCAGCTGCCCGGCGGCAGCGACGCGGTCATCGGCATGAACAAGGGCGGCACGGTGCAGGTGGCTGGCGTCAAGGTCACCATGGTCCGGGCCGAGCATTCGGCCGGCGATTGGAACGCTGAGGGTGGCGTGCCCCTATACCTGGGCGAGCCGGCCGGCTTCGTCATCGAGCTCGAGAACGGCCGCCGCGTCTACCACGCCGGCGACACGGACGTCTTCGGCGACATGCGCCTCATCGGTGAGCTGCACCGGCCCGACGTGGCCATGCTGCCCATCGGTGGTCACTACACCATGGGGCCGCGCGAGGCGGCGATGGCCGTCGAGTTGCTGGGTGTGCAGATCGTCGTGCCCATCCACTACGGCACGTTCCCAGCCCTCGCCGGCACCCCGGAGGAGCTGCGCGCGGCCCTGGCCGAGCGCGGCCTGGGCAACGTCCAGGTCGTCGCCCCGGCGCCCGGCCAGGCCGTCGGCTGAGCGCCGCCGATCAGTTGACGGCGGGGACGAACGCCTCCGAGCCGTCGCCGCCGGCGGGGGCCGGCACCGACGATCCGGGCTCGCTCCGTTCGGGCGCCGATGGCGCCTCCGCCGGCGCCGCCGCGTCGCGCCGGTTGACGTAGCTCAGGACGGCCCGCCGGAGCATCTCCTCGCTGCGTCCGTCGGCCAGGCTGAGGAGCTCGACGAGGTCGTGCTCGAGCGACTGCGTGGGGGGGTCGGCAGCCACCCGAAGGACCTTCGGATTCTGTGTCGGCGTGACCCGCTCGTTGGCGTAGAAGAGCTCCTCATGGAGCTTCTCGCCCGGCCGCAGCCCGACGAAATCGATGGGCTGCGTCGCCGGGTCCCCGCCGGCCAATCGGATGAGGTCGTTGGCCAGGTCCATGATGCGGACGGGCTGGCCCATGTCGAGGACGAAGAGGTCGCCCGTGCGACCCATGGCGCAGGCGTCAAGGATCAGCCATGCCGCTTCGGGGATGGTCATGAAGAACCGCGTCATCTCGCGGTCGGTCACCGTCAGCGGCTCACCGTTCTCCAGCTGCTCCTGGAAGATCGGCACCACGCTGCCTGTCGAGCCGAGCACATTCCCAAAGCGGACCGACACGTAGGGCCGGCCGGTGCGCTGGGCGGCCTCGGCGACGAGCATCTCGGCGAGGCGTTTGCTGGCCCCCATGACACTGGTCGGGCGGACGGCCTTGTCGGTCGAGACGAGGACGAAACGCTCCACGTCGGCTCGTTCGGCAGCCTCCAGGACGAAACGCGTCCCGACCACATTCACGTACAGGGCATCGGAGGGGTGCGACTCCATCATCGGGACATGCTTGTACGCGGCGGCATGGAAGATGACCGAAGGTCGCTCGGCCGTCACGAGCTGGACGATCGCCTCGCGGCTGGTCACGTTGGCCAGGCGGACGCGGAGTTCCGTGCGGGTCGCGCCATGCTCGACGCGCGGTTCGAGCTCCCGCTGCAGCATGTACAGCGGGCTCTCCGCCCGGTCGACGAGGACGAGGGTCCGCGGCCCCAGGGCGAGGACCTGGCGGGCCAGCTCGGACCCGATCGAGCCGGCCGCTCCGGTGATCATGACCACTCGGTCATGGAGGATCGTCGAGACGCCCGACGCGTGCTCCGTCACGATCGGCCGGCGGAGGAGGTCTTCTACGCGGACGCGCCGCAGGCGGTACCGATCCACCGATCCATCGAGTAGATCGGTGACCGGCGGAACGGTGCGGACTTCGAGTCCCAGGGCCAGCGCGGCATCGACCACCGGGCGGACGACCGTCCCCGGCGTGCTGGGCATGGCGATGAGCAGGGTGCGCGCCCCGGTCGCCTCGACGGCGGCGGCCAGACTCTCGCGGCCACCGAAGACGCGAAGGCCGGACACGATCTTGCCATGCAGCGCGGCGTCGTCATCGAGGAAGCCGACCGGCACGACGCCGGCCCCGGGGTTGCGCTCGGCGGCACGCGCCATCAACACGCCGGTCTGGCCGGCGCCATACAGGAGGGTCAGCTGGTGCGGATCGCTGGCGCGCGGACCGGGGCTTGGCGCCCAGTCATACGC
>DASPUH010000156.1:0-19569 GCA_035622975.1 Candidatus Sulfotelmatobacter sp. | reverse complement strand
AGCGGGTTGTCGGTGGCGCTGTTGATCTCCACCTCCAGGACCCGGCGCGCGTAGGCCAGGGCGTCCCGGGACGCACCGTGGACTTGCGGCACACAGCGCAGCGAGTAGGCGTCCTGCACCTTGTGCGCTTCGCCATGGTGGCTGCGCTGCAGCTGCGAGCCACGCAGCAGGTGCCGCAACTCCGCGGCGACCCGACCCTGGCCATCGTGCGGGCGCGCCGCATGGTAGGCCGCCGCGAACGCGACGTCCGTGCCCAGGAGGGCCTCGATGCTCATGGCCGCGATGACGCTCGCGCACCCGGCCAGCCGCTCGCCGTCGAGCACGGTCAGCGCCCCGATCGCGGTCATCATCTGGGTGCCGTTGAGCAGCGCCAGGCCCTCCTTGGCCTGGAGCTCGAGCGGGGCCAGCCCGGCGGCTTCCAGCGCCGTCGCGGCAGGCATCTGCCGGCCGCCGAACTCGACCTCCCCCCGGCCGATGAGTGGCCGTGCCAGGTGGGCCAGCGGGGCGAGGTCACCCGACGCTCCGACGCTGCCCTGCTCGGGAACCACCGGATGGATGCCCCGGGCCAGGAACTCCAGCAGGCGCTCCACGACCTCCGGGCGGCAGCCGCTGTACCCGAGCGCCAGGGTGTTGGCGCGCAGGAGCAGCATGGCCCGCACCGTCGCCGTGTCGAACGGGGCGCCGACCCCCACGGCATGGCTCACCAGCAGGTTCTGCTGCAGGCGCGCCGCGTCGGCCGGTTCGATGCGCCGGTTGGCGAGGTCGCCGAAGCCGGTCGTGACGCCGTACACGGCCTCGCCGGACGCCACGATGGACTCGATCGTCCGCCGGCTGGCCAGCATCCGCTCGCGGGCCGCCGGGTCGAGCGTGGCGTGTGCTCCGTGGCGGGCCACCGCATCGACCGCCTCGAGCGTGAGGTCGTAGCCGGTCAGGACGACGGAGGATGGAGCGGGCACGTCGGCAGGATAGGGCAGCCGCGGCGCGCCGCCGGGCCGGTGGCGACGGTCGGTCGGGCGGGGAGCCTCCTCGACCCCAGGGCTGTCAGTCCCAGGTCGCGCCCATGAGGCCCCGCAGGTGGCCGACGTCATCGACCACGAGTGCCTGTCCGCCGATCCCGCGCGATCCGGCGAACCGGATGACGGTCAGGTTGGCCGGGTCCTGGACGAACCGGCGGCGGAAGTCGCGCACCGGGACGCCCAGCGCCACGCACAGCAGGATCCGGTCGGTCGTGCTGTGCGCTACCACCAGGATCCGGTGATCCGGGTCGCCGGGGGCGGCATCGGCCCCGGGCCCGGCCTCGTCGTCCCCAGGCCCGACCTCGTCGTCCCCAGGCCCGATCTCATCGATGGCCGCCTCCAGGAACGAACGCACCCTGGCCGCAACCTCGTTGCCGCTCTCCCCGCCCGGGCAGGCGAGGCTCGCCGGATCCGCCTCCCACAGCCGTCGCGCGGCGCCGTCGCGGGCCGCGATCTGCTCGTAGGTCAGGCCCTCCCACGCGCCGTAGTCCATCTCCAGGAGGCGGGGGTCGGTCTCCGGCTCACGCCCGGGGACGATCAGCCGCGCCGTCTCGACGGCCCGCCGCAAGGGGCTAGCGACCACCCGGTCGAAGGCCACGCCGGCCAGCCGCCGCCCCAGGGACGCCGCCTGGGCCCGACCCTCATCGGAGAGCGGCACGTCAAGGTGCTGGCCCAGGTGCTGCTCGGGCTTCGAGCGCGTCGTGCCCCCATGCCGCGTCAAGACCACCGTCAACACGCTACGAGCGTACCAGCGCGGGGCGGGCCGACCCGGTGCCTCGGCCGATGGAGGCGCCTGTGAGTTCCCATGGCGAGTCGCCGTTCCGCAGCGGTCCCGTGACCGCCGCGGCCCGTGCCCGTCGCCGGTCCCTCTTCCCGCCTCTGGTCCCCGTTGTCGTTTAGCGCTCCCCAGTCTCATATGCGCCGATCCCGGGTGTCGCGTTGTCGGCATAGTCCAGGCCGTGCTCGTTGGGCTGCGACGCAACAACCTCACGCCGGATCCGGGCGCGTACCAGTCCCCAGGCGACTCCACAACAACGACGAGCAGGAAGGTGCGCAGGCGGGTGTGCCTCGCACCGTGACCCTCGCACGGACTTGTGGGGCCGGTGGCCACCCGATGGCCAGCGTCGTCACTTCGCCCGGTCGCGTGGCGGGCGAACGCGTGCGGTTGCGAGGGCGCGCAGGGTCCTGGCCCGGGCCGCCGACGGGCGGGCAAGCCACAGGGCCGCCATGGTTCCGACCGGGTGCATGAGCCAGCGACGCGCGCCCGCCCCTCGTGTCGGATACGCGGAGCGGAGGGATGCCTCGTGGCGACTGACCACGTTCCGGTTCCGAGTGGTGGCCGGCGCGTAGACCAGCCGCCCGACGCTCGCGGCTTCCCAGCCCCGCTGTACCGCGAGGAGTTTCGGCACCAGGCGGACCTTGCGGTCGAGGGTCGAGAGGAGCGCCTGGAGGTCGATGATGACCGACTTGACCTCGACGATCAGCAGCGCCCGGCTCGCTTGGTGCCAGGCGATGATGTCGACGGCCCCTCGCTCGCCGTAGACGCTGAAGGTGAACTCGATGATCACCTCCCAGCCGGCTCGTCGGAGCATGGCGGCGCACCGCTCGACCAAATGCGCGTGCACCTCGTCCAGCAGACGCGCGGACTCCGCGCCGCGCCAGCGGGGTTCGAACGGCAGCGTCACCTCTAGCGCCGCGGCAAGACGACGGATCGTGATCAGGGTCATCCGTTCCAGCTGACCCCGCTCCGCCCGGGACACCGCTGTCTGCGGCAGGCCGGCGGCTCGGGCGACGTCGATCTGGCGCCATCCCCGTCGTCGGCGGACGGCACGGAGCAGTGTCCCGACGCGAGCGTCATCCATTCCCGGATGCTCGCCGAGGCGTCTCTACCGCCGGTTACCGCCCGACCACCAGGGGAATCCCGACGGCCGGGGAGAACGCGTTGTCGTCTAGCGCCCAGGAGACTCTTATGCGCCGATCTCAAGCACGCCGTTGTTCCTGTAGTCCAGGGCGTGCTCGTCGCGCTGCGACACAGCAACGAAACGCCGCATCCGGGCGCATGACAGTCCCCAGGCGACTGGACGCCAACGCGTCAGCCTCGTCCAGGATCGGCCGTCAGCGCGGCGTGCTCGGCCGTCAGCGCGGCAGTGGTGGCCATTCCCGCGCCCGCGGGGTGCCGCCCCGTAGATTCAGCCGGTGGAGACTCCGTCGATGGCCATACAGGGCTTGCTGGCCCGAACCATCGGAGCCGTCGCGCCACCCAGGCTGGGCTTGAGCTTCCGCTGGCTGCTGGTGGCGACCTTCATCAACAACGCGGGAGACGGAGTGGTCGTCGCCGCCGGGCCGCTGCTGGTCGCATCCCAGACCCACGACCCCTTCCTGGTCTCGCTGGCCCTGCTGAGCGAGTATCTGCCTGCCCTGTTGTTCGGCGTGATCGGCGGTGTCGCGGCGGATCGGTTCGATCGGCGGCGGATGGTCGTCACGGTGAACCTCATCAGGGCCGCGGTCCTGGCGGTCTTGGTGGCCACGATCCTGAATGGCGCCGTCAACATCGCCCTGGTCCTGGCGACACTGTTCGCACTGGGGACCGCGGAGACCTTCGCCGACTCGGCCAGCAGCACGCTGATCCCGAGCCTTGTCGCTCGTGCCGACCTCGGCCTCGCCAACGCCCGCATGCAGACGGCGTTCCTGCTGGTGAATCAGCTGGTCGGACCGCCCATCGGCGCTTTCCTGTTCGCAGTCGGGATGGCCCTGCCCTTCACCACGAATGCGGCGGCATTCGCCCTCGGAGCGGTGCTCATCTCGCGCATCACCGTCACCACGAAGGCGCTGAACGGTGCGGGAAGCGGCTTCGTCTCCGAGATGGCCGAGGGCATCCGCTGGCTGGTCGGGCACCCGCCGATGCGGACGCTGGCGCTGACGATCCTCACCTTCAACGTCACGTTCGGCGCAGCCTGGTCGGTGCTGGTGCTGTACGCCAGCCAGCGCCTGGGCATGGACGCGGTGGGATTCGGGCTGCTGACGACGGCTGTGGCCGTCGGCGGCCTCATCGGCGCGTCCATCTACGGCGCCCTGGAACGCCGCTTCAGCCTGGCCGACATCATGCGGGTCGGGCTGCTCATCGAGACGTTCACCCATCTGACGCTGGCCCTGACGACCGCCGCCGCGGTGGCCCTCGCCGTCCTGGTCGTCTTCGGCGCCCATGCCTTCGTGTGGGGCACGACCTCCACCGTTGTCCGTCAGCGGGCCGTGCCCAATGAGCTGATGGGGCGGGTCACCGGCGTCTACCGGGTCGCCATCGTGGGCGGGCTGGTGATCGGCACCCCACTGGGCGGCCTCCTCGCAAGTGCCTTCGGCATCACCGCACCCTTCTGGTTCGCCTTTGCCGGCTCGGCGCTCCTGGTGACACTCCTGTGGCGCCAGTTCGGATACATCACGCACGCCGAGGCGTACACTCCCTGAGACAGCATCAATAGCCTCGCCTTCGGGGTCGGGTGGAAGTCCCGACCGGTGGTCGGCGGAGCGCGGCGCCAGCCGTGCGGCCGCCAGCCCACGACCCGCACGCCGTGTCGACCCGCGGCGGCGGTGGATCCCCTGGCAGGGAGCCGACGGTCATAGTCCGGACGGGAGAAGGCAGGGGCGAGCCCGCCTGATGGGCACCGCTCGAACGGCGCGAGTCGCGCCGGGGCAGCGGGCCATCACAGCGAGCTGGCACCGCGACCAGCTTCCGCAGGCTCCCGAGTGCAGGCGCCGCTTGCGCTCCGGTGTCGAGCGCCCGCCCGGAGGCCACGTCACGGCCGTCCACCCCATCCAGCATGCGACCGACCCCGCCAGCCGCCTCGTGGCGGCGGGCGATCGGGCTGCGCCCATCCGGGTCGACGGGTTGGGCAAGACGTTCCGTGCCACCGATGGGTCGCGGCTGCGGGCGCTGGACGACGTGTCGTTCGCCGTCCGGCCGCGCGAGATCGTGGCCGTGGTCGGTCCCAACGGGTGCGGCAAGAGCACGCTCCTGCGGCTCATCGGCGGCCTGCTGGCCCCCGACGAGGGAGCAGTGGCGCTTGGCGGCCGGCCGGTCAGCGGCCCCGACCCACGGGTGGGCTTCGTGTTCCAGGAACCGCGCCTCCTGCCGTGGGCGTCCGTCGCGGCCAATGTCGCCTTCCCGCTCCGCGTCGCTGGCGACCGCCATCCCGAGCGCGACCGACGGGTGGCGGAGCTGCTGGACCTGGTCGACCTGGGGACATTCGCCCAGGCCCGGCCGCACCAGTTGAGTGGGGGGATGCGGCAGCGCGTGGCCATCGCCCGGGCGCTGGCCCTCGAACCCGCGGTGCTGCTGCTGGACGAGCCCTTCAGCTCGCTCGATGCCATCACTCGCGAACGCGTCGGCGGCGAGCTGCTCCGCATCTGGGAACGGACGGCGACCACGATCGTGCTGGTCACCCACAGCATCCCCGAGGCGGTCTTCCTGGCCGACCGCGTCCTGGTCATGTCACCGCGGCCGGGTCGGATCGTGGCCGACATCGCGGTGGCGCTCCCGCGGCCACGCGCGCCTGAGCAGGTCGATAGCCCGGCGGGCAGCGCGGCCGCGCTCGAGGTGCGGCGCTGGCTCGTCGACCCCGGCGAGACGGCGGAGACGACGCCATGACGACCGCGACGCCGGCCGGCCAGCGGTTGGCGATGCCGCGCGCGGGGCGCGGGGGCCTCCGTGGCTGGCTGCTGACCCTGGGCGGGATCGCGACGCTCCTCATCGCCTGGAAGCTGCTCGTGGTCGTGGCCGGTTATCCCGCGTTCGTGCTGCCCGCCCCGGAGGTCGTGGCGGCCCGCTTCATCCGCGCCTGGGCCGACGGCACCATCGAGCCGCACGCCGCGGCCACGATCGAGGAGATCGCGGGGGGTCTCATCATCGGCGTGGGCACCGCGCTGCCGCTGGGCACGCTCCTGGGCCGCTCGCGACTGGCGGAGCAGGTCCTGGCGCCTTACCTCGTCGCCGCGCAGGCGACACCCATCCTGGCCGTCGCGCCCCTGATCGCCCTGTGGTTCGGGACGGGCCTCATCAGCATCGCCGCGATCTGTGCGGTCGTCCTCTTCTTCCCGGTCACGGTCGCCACGATGGTCGGCGTCCGGTCCGTCGATCCGCGGCTGGTGGAGATGGCCGCCGCGTTCCGTGCCACGCCCCGCCAGCGGCTCCTGTGGGTGGAGGTGCCGGCCGCCCTGCCGGCGATCCTGGGGGGCCTGCGCGTGGGCGTGACGCTGGCCGTCGTCGGCGCCATCGTCGGCGAGTGGGCCGGGGCGAACGCGGGGCTGGGCGTCCTCATCAACCTCGCCCGCGGCAGCCTCTTCGACACACCGCTGCTGTTCGCGACCCTCCTCACGATCGCCCTCCTGGGGATCGGCCTGTACCTGCTCGTCGTCCTTGTGGAGCGGCGCCTCGTCGGCGTCCGCGCCTGATCGCCTCGGAGGTCCGCATGCGCCCGCCCATCCACCGCGGCCTGGCCATCCTCGCCACCCTGCTGCTGGTCGCGTGCACGAACGGCCCGGGCGTGCCGACGCCGTCGGCCGGCGCGACCACGTCGGCTCCGGGCCCGAGCAGCACGACCGTCGCCGGGTCTCCAGGGCCGACCGCCTCGCCATCGGGCCCGCCGGTCCCGCTGGTCGTCGGCCTGGGGTACATCCCGAGCGTCCAGTTCGCCCAGTTCTACTACGCCCAGGAGCAGGGCTACTACCGGGCGGCCGGTCTGGACGTCACGTTCCAGAACAAGAACGACCCCGACCTGGTGACGCTCGTGGGCCAGGGCAGCATCGATGTCGGAGTGGCCGACGGCACGAGCGTCATCCCCGCCGTCAGCCAGGGCATCCCGGTGACCTACGTGGCCACGCTCTACGGGCTCTTCCCCAACGTCGTGTTCGCCAAGGCCAGCGCGAACATCGCCACGGTCGCCGACCTCAAGGGCAGGAAGGTCGGCACGCCGGGGCGCTACGGCTCCAGCTGGATCATGCTGGAGGCGCTCCTCGCATCCGCCCAGATGACACCCAGCGACGTGCAGGTCGTGCTGTATCCCGACTACGGCCAGGCCGTCGCGGTGCAACAGGGGGCCGTCGACGCGGCGACGGGGTTCACCAACAACGAACCGGTGCAGCTCCAGCTCGACGGCATCCCGACGAGCGAGCTGCACGTGGACCAGGCGACGCCACTCCCCGGGCCGGGGCTCATCGTCGGCACGTCGACGCTGGCGCAGAAGCACGACGCCCTCAAGGCGTTCGTGGCCGCCACGCTGCGCGCGATGAACGCCGTGATGGCCGATCCCCAGGCCGGACTCACTGCCTCGATCGCCGCGCAGCCCACGCTCGCCGGCTCCGCTCCCACCCAGCTGGCGATCCTGCAGGCCACCATCGCGACGTGGCAGAGCCCCTACACTCAGGCCCACGGGCTGGGAGCGATCGACCGGGACGCCTGGAGCCGCTCGATCGCCTTCATGCAGACCCTGCCGGAGAAGCCGGTCGCGGGACCCGTCACCGTCGACCAGGTGGTGAACGAGGACCTCCTCCCATGAGCGAGCCACACCCGACGGCGGACGCCCACGGGGCGCATGCTGGAGCTCACGTTCCCGCCGGCGACGTCGTCGCGAGTCACGGTGCGGCCGTGCACGACGACCACGGCGATGGGGCGCCACTCGGGCCGGTCGATGCGCGAGCCTGGGGCGCCGGGATCCTGGGCGTCGTGGTCGGGGCCTTGGTCGCCGTTCTCCTGTACGTCGCCTCGTACCACTGAGGCCGCCTCGGGTAAGGCCGCGGGGCGGTTACGCCTCGATCCGTTCGATGAGCGTGGCGATGCCCTGCCCGACGCCGATGCACATGGTGGCGAGGCCGTAGCGGCCGCCGCGGGCGACCAGCTCGTGGGCCAGCATCGTCACCAGCCGCGCACCGCTCATGCCCAGCGGATGACCCAGGGCGATGGCGCCGCCGTTCACGTTGACCCTCGCGGGGTCCAGGCCGAGCTCGCGGATGCAGGCGATCGACTGGCTGGCGAAGGCCTCGTTCAGCTCGATGAGGTCCAGATCGGCCACGTCCAGGCCCGCGCGAACCAGGACCTTCTGGGTGGCGGGTATGGGCCCCAGGCCCATGACCGAGGGATCGACCCCCGCGACGGCCGTCGCGACGACCCGGGCCAGCGGGTGGAGGCCGAGCTCGCGGGCCAGGCCAGCCTCCGCGAGGACCGTGGCGCTGGCCCCGTCGTTGATGCCCGAGCTGTTGCCGGCCGTGACCGACCCGCCGTCCCGGAAGGCCGGCCGCAGCCGCTCCAGCGCCTCCAGGGTCGTGTCGGCGCGGGGATGCTCGTCACGGGTCACGAGGAGGGGCTCACCCTTGGGCTGCGGCACCGGGACCGGCACGATCTGCCCGTCGAAGCGGCCGCTGTCGGCCGCGGCCACCGCCCGCCGCTGGCTCTCCAGGGCGAACGCGTCCTGCTCCTCGCGCGTGACGCCGCAGCGGGTCGCCACCTCCTCCGCGGTCTCGCCCATCGACAGCGGCGGATGCATGGCCGCCAGGGCCGGGTTCACGAACCGCCAGCCCAGGGTCGTGTCCACCAGCGGCCGGTCGCCGCGCGCGAAGGCCGTCTCCGCCTTGAGGGTGACCAGCGGGGCGCGGCTCATGGACTCGACGCCACCCGCCACGAACGCGTCGCCGTCGCCGACCATGATGGCGTGGGCCGCGCTGTTGATGGCCTGCAGGCCCGAGCCGCACAGGCGGTTGACCGTCAAGCCGCCGGCTTCGATGGGCAGGCCGGCCAGGAGCCCGGCCATGCGGGCCACGTTGCGGTTGTCCTCGCCGGCCTGGTTCGCGCAGCCCAGGATGACGTCCTCGATCCGCTCCGGCGGCAGGCTCGAGCGGTCCACCGCGGCGCGGATGACGAGCGCCGCCAGGTCGTCCGGCCGCACCCGCGACAAAGCGCCGCCGTAGCGCCCGACCGGAGTGCGAACCGCGCTGACCAGCCACGCCTCGCGTGTGGCCCGGGTCAGATCTCGGTTCACGCGCTGGCGTCCTGCATGGCCACGATCGTAGCGGTTCGAGCGCCCCTTCTCAGGCGCGGCTCAGACCGCGGCGATCTGCCAGAGCGCCGGCGCGACGCGATAGCGCGCCCCGTAACGGCGCTCGAGAACGGCCAGGCCGCGCACGACCTGACCCAGGCCCAGCGCCCGGGCACGCTCGAACGGGCCGTGGGGATGGCCCGCGCCGAGCCGCATCGCGACGTCGATGTCGGGGGGATCGGCCACGCCGTCGCCGGCGGCTCGGTAGGCCTCGTTGATGAGGGCCAGCTCCAGACGGGCCACGATCTCGTCGGCCGCCAGGGGATCACCCGCCGCTCCTGCACCGACCAGCGCGGACGGCAGTGGCGCGACGCCACCCTGACGGCCGTCCGGACCGTAGCGGTAGAAACCGACGCCGGACTTCCGGCCAAGGGTGCGGGCTTCCACGAGCGCGGCCTGGATGGGCGAGGGCCGGAAGCGCTCGGCCTCGTCGAAGGCGCGCCAGATGGCGGTCGCGACGGCGTAGTTCACGTCGAGGCCCACGAGGTCCATCAGCGTGAACGGGCCCATCGGATAGCCGGCCGCCACGAGCGCGGCGTCCACCGTCGGCACGTCCGACTCACCGGCCTCGACGAGGCGGAGGGCCTCCAGGGTGAACGGCCGGTTGACGCGGTTGACGATGAAGCCCGGCGCATCGGCACACTCGACCGGCGTCTTGCCCAGGCCCGCCACGAACCGCAACCCTGCATGCATCGTGACCCCGGCCGTCTGCTCGCCGGCGACGACCTCCACGAGCGCCATGCGCGGGGCGGGATTGAAGAAGTGAAGGCCCAGCACGCGCTCCGGGTGGACGGTCGCGGCGGCGATGGCGTCGATCGACAGGGCGCTCGTGTTGGTGGCCAGGATCGTGGTCGCCGGGACCAGCGAGTCCAGAGCCCGGAAGACCTCCCGCTTCAGGTCCAGGTCCTCCACCGCGGCCTCGATCACAAGATCGACAGGCCGGCCCCCGCCCCGCCGACCCGCCTGGCCGCGCCCGCCGACCAGCGCCGTCAGGTCGGGCGCGTCGTGCAGGCGCCGGATGGCGCCGGCGCGAGCCGCCGGGGCGAGCGTGCCACGCGCCACGAGGCGGGTCAGGGCGTCGGCGATGCGCGCCCGGCCGGTCGCCACCGCCTCGGGTGAGACGTCGTGCAGCCGGACGCTGTGGCCGGCCTGCAGGCAGACCTGGGCGATCCCGGCGCCCATCGTGCCGGCCCCCACGATCCCCACGACCTCCGTCCCCGACGCGGCTGTCGTCGTGCCGCCGGGAGGCCTCACCGATCGGCGAAGCGCGGCGGCCGCTTCTCCGTGAAGGCAGCGATGCCCTCGGCGTGGTCGGCCGAGCGGCCGGCCGCGGTCTGCAGCTGCGCCTCGGCCTCCAGCGCGGTCTCCAGGTCCATGGAGGCCGCCGCCAGCAGGGCACGCTTGGTGAGCCCCATGGCCAGGGGCGCCCCGGCCGCCAGACGATCGGCGAGGGCCGCTGCCTGGCGGGCCAGATCCGGAGCCGGCACGACCCGATCGACGAGGCCCATGCGCTCAGCCGCTGCCGCGTCGACGGGGTCGGTCGTGAGCGCCAACTCCAGCGCGCGCCCGAGGCCCACGATGCGGGGCAGGAACCACGACAGGCCGCTGTCGGGCACCAGGCCCACCCGGCCGAAGGCGCAGGTGAACGTCGCGGTGTCGGCCGCCAGACGGATGTCGCAGGCCAGGGCCAGCGACAGGCCGGCCCCGGCAGCCACCCCGTTGACGGCGGCGACCACCGGTTTCTCGAGGCGCGCCAGGGCGAGGATGAGCGGGTTGTAACGCTCGCGCACCTCGCGCCCGATACGGGAACCGGTGAGCCCCGTTTCCCGCAGGTCCTGGCCGGCGCAGAAGGCGCGTCCCGCGCCGGTGAGGATCACCGCCCGCACCGAGCGATCGCGTGCCGCGGACCTGAGCGCCGCCAGGAGGCCGGTCTTGAGGGACGCGTCCAGGGCGTTCAGCGCCTCGGGCCGATCCAGGGTGAGGGTCAGGACGTGGTCGACCTGTTCGCTGCGCAGGGGCGCCGGTGCCGCCATCGACGCTAGCCCGTGAACTCCACGAGGTCGTCGCCCTGCAGCTCGAACAGGCGGCGATCGATGGGCTGGTCGGCGGACGCCGAGTGATCCATCACGAAGTCGTGCATGAGGGCCGCGAATTCATGGTCGCCGGGGCGGAGGGCCCCGGCCACGAGCAGCTCACGGTCCGGCAGCCCCACCAGCACGCGGGTCCCGGGTGGTGCGCCGCGGCGCAGCTCGGCGGCCAGGGACGCCCGGACGGCGGGCAGCAGGATCCGGGCAGCGTCGCGACCGGTGCCGCTCTCGGAGCTGCGCAGGCGCCGCTCCCCGGAGTCTTCATCGATCCAGCCGGTCTCATCCGACCAGGCCCCCAGGTTCTGCCCGGCGGTCACCGCGAGTTCCTCCGCGGTGACGCCCCAGTCGTGCAGGTGCTGGGCGTTGACCAGGACGTCGAAGCCGGTGCCCTGGAGAGTGAATGCCACCACCAGCCCGCAGGGACCCTCGGTGATCAACGGCTGGGCGTGCGTCTGGATGCCCTCGTTCGCCCAGTCCACCTTGCGCTCGGCAGGGTCGCCCTGACTCCCCGGGGGCATCAGGCAGGGAAAGACGGCGTCCTTCGCCAGCTGCCACTCATCCGCCACGTGTCAGCCCTCCCGCGTGACCATCCGTCGCGCCTCGAGGCGCGCGCCGCAAGCCTACAACCTCGCCACGACCGCAGGACCACGGAATGGCGTCAGCGGCCGCGCCAGGCGGGGGGACGCTTCTCCATGAAGGCGTGCATGCCTTCCTTCTGGTCGGCCGTGGCGAACAGCTGGAAGAAGGCCTGCCGCTCGGCCGCGAGGCCCGCACTCAAGGGCAGCTCGTAGGCCAGGTTCACGGCGCGCTTGGCCGCCCGCACGGCCAGGGGCGGCATGGCCGCGACCCGCGCGGCGAGGGCCAGCGCCTCCGACAGCGTCTCCTCACGGGCGACGACCCGGCTGACCAGACCGTGAGCTTCGGCTTCGCGAGCCCCGAGCGTGTCTCCCGTCAGGATCAGCTCCATGGCGCGGGCCTTGCCCAGGGCGCGGGTCAGCCGCTGCGTCCCGCCCGCACCCGGCATCACGCCGATCCGGATCTCCGGCTGGCCGAAGGTCGCGTCGTCGGCGGCCACGATGATGTCGCACGCCATGGCCAGCTCACAACCGCCGCCCAGGGCGTACCCGCGAACGGCCGCCACGAGCGGCAGGCCGATCGTCCGCAGCTCATCCCAATAGCGGAACCGGCCGCTGGCCTCCAGCTCCTCCGGGGTCGCCTCCACCATCTCCTTGATGTCGGCCCCGGCCGCGAACGCGCGTTCCCCCTGCCCCGTGATGACGACGGCGTGGCACGCCGGATCGGCATCCAGTCGTCGCAGGACCTCCACGAGCTGGCGGAGCGCCTCACCGTCCAGCGCGTTGAGCGCCTCCGGCCGGTCGAGCGTCACGAGGGCCACGCCCTGGACCGTCGCGCCGTCGGCATCGATGGCGGGCTGCTGGACCAGGAGTCGATGTGCCTCGTCCGCTCCGGTCACGACACGCCCTCCGGCCCGGGGGTGCCGCCGCCATCCTCCAGGCGCCGCCGCAGCCGCTCATAGTCGACCGGCCGCTTCGCGCCGAAGGCCTGCAGGCCCTCGCGCACCTCGTCCGACGCCGCGTGCAGCGTCAGCCACTCCCGCGCCATGCGGATGGTGAGCGACCAGGAGAGATCACGCCAGAAGTCCAGCTGGGCTCGAGTGGCGCGGGAGATCTCGGGCATCTTGGCCAGCAGCTCGGTGCAGTAGTCGTCCACCGCCGCGTCCAGCTCCGCGCGCGGCACGACGCGGTTGACGAGCCCCCAGTCGAGCGCCTGGGCGGCGGGGATCTCGCGGTTCAGGAGCAGCATCTCCCGCGCCCGCCGGTCGCCCAGGAAGATCGGCAGCCACTGGGTGGCTCCGCCGGACGGCAGGCTGCCGTGCGACGGGCCGACGTGGCGGATGTACGCGTCGTCGACCAGCACCGCCAGGTCGCAGGCCAGGTTCAGCTCGTTGCCGCCGCCGACGACGATGCCGTTCAGGCGCGCCACGACCGGCTTGGGGCAGCCGCGGATGGCGTCGATGGCGGCGATGAAGCGGCCCATCCAGGCGTAGTAGTCATGCGGCCGGCGCAGGAACGCCTCCTGCTCGCGGAGGTCCGCACCCGTGCAGAAGGCGCGCTCGCCTGATCCGGTGAGGACGACCACCCCGATGCGGTCGTCCGCTCCGGCTTCGCGGAACCGGCCGGCCAGGGCGTCGAGCGTGGCTCCGTCGAGCGCGTTGAGCTGGGCGGGGCGCTGGAGACGGATCGTGGCGCGGCGGCCCTCGACCGCGTAGACGACCGTCATGCGTCGCCGGCCGCGCCGAGCTCCGTGTCGGGCTCGACGACGACCATCGTGACCAGCCCGGGCGCGATCTCCCGCAGGGTGCGACCGGCAGCGCGCATGGGTTCGCTGCCGAGCGCCGCGTCCAGGGCCGCCTTGTCGGGGAAGACGAGGCGTGCCACGAGCATCAGGTCGCTGTCGCCGAAGGCCTGCACGACCTCCGCCACGTGCAGGCTCTGGAGGCCCGGCACCTGGCGGATGAGGGGCAGGTGCTCCTCCGCATAGCGCCTTCGGAAGGTGGCCACGGCCACCTCGCCGCCCTCGGGCCGGCGGTACAACGCCATCAGGGTGGTGGTCATGGGCGGGCCTCCTTGGGGATCGGGGCGCGGCTGCCGCCGCGGATCGTCGAAACGGTGAGGCTTCCGTCGCCCGAGGCGCGAGCGCGGGCGACGGCCTCGGTCTCACGATAGAACGCGGCGGCCGCGTCGTTGAAGAGGCCCGGCCGCGAGACCATCACCTGGTGATCGCAGTCCGGCGCCACCAGCAGCCGTGCGTCGGGCAGCTGGCGGTACAAAGCGACCACGTGCGGTAGCGGCGCGAACACGTCGCGGTCACCATATGCCAGCAGGGTCGGCACGCGAACCTGCCGGAGCTCGGCCGGTGTCAGCAGCGCCTGCGTCACGATGTCGTGCGCGATCGCGGCCATGAGGACCCGCCATGCGCCGGGTCCCTGGACCGGCCCGTGACGGCGGTCCAGCTGGGCGGCCCAGGCAGGTTCCTCACTGGCGATCCGCTCGGCGTCCATCAGGTGTCGAGCGACGCTGGATCGCGGCTCACGCTCCGTGTCGATGCCGGCGATGAGCAGGGTCCGCAGCCGGTCGGCGTGGCGCGTCGCGTATGTCAGCGCGGTCATGGCCCCCAGGCTGAAACCCACGAGGTGGAAGGTGGTCAGGCCCAGGGCGTCGACGAAGGCCGCCAGGTCGGCGACGAGGAGATCCGTGGAGAAGCCCCGCGAGGCGTCCCACCGCGTGCCGCCATGGCCCCGAGCGTCCGGCAGGTAGACCCGGAACGCCTTGCGGAATGACGGCAGTTGGGCGGACCAGTCCTCGCGGGCCGAGCTTGACGCGCCGTGCAGCATGACCACCGGCGGCCCGGCGCCCTCCACGGAATAGGCGACCTCGAGGCCGTTCGCCTGCAGCGTGGGCATCTCAGATGGGGATGTCCCGACCTTCGGGGTACCGCTCGTCGGGCTTGCCCATGAGCTCCGAGCTGGCGGCTCGCTCGATACGCAGGTAGCGGCCGCGGTAGTAGAGGAGCGGCAGCGGGTGGACGTCGCTGACCCCCAGGTCGACCACCCGGGCGAGGTAGATGGTGTGATCCCCCGCGTCCAGGACCCGCTCGACGGCGCACTCCAGATGGGCCACCGCTGCCTCCAGGATCGGCACGCCGGTCCCGCCCACGCGGTAGGCCGCGCCACAGAAGGCGCTGCGCGGCAGGTCCGAGGGTGCCCCGGAGAAGCAGTCCGAGAGGCCCTGACTCTCCTCCGCCAGGATGTTGACGGCGAAGCGGCCGGCGCGGCCGATCACATCGTGGATGGACCGCTCGCGCCCGATGCACACGAGGACGAGCGGCGGATCGAGCGACACCGAGGTGAAGGCGTTGACGGTGGTGCCCCAGGGATGCGCACCGGCCTGCGTCTGGACCATGCTCGTGACGACCGTGACGCCGGTCACGAAACGGCCCATCACCTCGCGGTAGCGCTCCGCCTCGACGGGCGCCAGGGGGACGCGAGTGCCGGTAGGCTCGGACATCGCGGCCCAGTCTAGGACGCTAGACTCGCTCACGGGGCGGAGGGCCAAGGAGGCGGCATGGCGGCGCACGATGGCACGGGCGAGATGGACGGCGACCGGCAGCCGTGGGCGCTGGTGCTCGGCGCGAGCAGCGGCTTCGGCGAGGCGACGGCGCGGGCCCTGGCGGCCGCCGGCTATGACATCGCCGGGGTCCATCTCGACCGGCGGCAGGGCATGGCCCACGTGGCGGAGGTGACGGCGGCCATCCATGCGGCCGGCAGGACGGCCCACTTCGTCAACATGAATGCGGCGGATGACGAACGGAGGGCCGAATTCCTGGGTGGCCTGCGAGCCGTGTTCGACGCGCAGTTCGAGCGCACGCGACGCCGCCCATACGTCCGCGTGCTGCTGCACTCCCTGGCGTTCGGCACCCTCAAACCGTTCCTGGCGTCCGAACCGGACGCGGCCATCAGCCGCAAGAACATGGAGATGACCCTGGACGTGATGGCCAACAGCCTCGTCTACTGGGCGCAGGACCTGTGGCGCGGCGGCTTCCTGGAGGCCGGCTCCAAGATCTACGCCATGACCAGCGAGGGGTCCACCCGGGTGATCGACAGTTACGGCGCCGTGAGCGCCGCCAAGTCGGCCCTGGAATCGCACTGCCGGCAGCTGGCGATGGAGTTCGCCCGCCGCCGGGCGGACGTGGCCGTCAACGCGATCCGCGCGGGGGTGACCGTGACGCCTGCCCTGATGCAGATCCCGGAGCACGACGCGCTCATCGAGCACGCCACCAAGCGCAACCCCAGCGGGCGCATGACGACCGTCCAGGACGTGGCCAGCGTGATCGTGCGCCTCTCGCAGGACGGCACCTCTTGGGTGACGGGCAACGTCATCGGCGTCGACGGGGGCGAGTTCATCAGCGGATGAGCCGCGGCCGGATGAAACGCCTGGTCGTGCTCGGGTCGCTGAACGTGGACCTGGTGGTGGCCGGGGTCCGGCTACCGATCCCCGGGCAGACCGTGACCGGCGGCCGTTTCGGCCAGCATCACGGCGGCAAGGGCGGCAACGCCGCCGTCGCCGCGGCGCGAGCCCTGCGTGGCGGGCCACTCGAGGGTCGGGTGGCCTTCGTGGGGGCCGTCGGGGACGATGGGTATGGCCGGGACGCGCTCGCGGCGTTGCGGGACGAGGGCGTCGACGTCGGGGAGGTTCGAGTGGCCCGCGAGGCCGCCACAGGCGTGGCGCTCATCGTCGTCGCGCCTGATGGCGAGAACCAGATCGCGGTCGCCTCGGGGGCGAATGCCAGCACGGATCCGATGTCGACCGCAGCCGCCGTCCGATCTCTGCTCGTGGACGGCGGGATCCTACTGAGCGATCTCGAGCTGCCCGTGGACGTGGTGGAGGCCGGCGCCCGGGCGGCGCGGGCGGTTGGCGCGACCGTCGTCCTGGATCCCGCGCCTGCGGAGGCCTTCGTCGCCGCGCTGTCCGACGTGGTGGACGTGCTGACGCCGAACACAGTGGAGTTGGCGGCCCTTGGCGGCGCGGCCCGAATCCTGGGTGACCGGCCCGCCCTGCGGCTGGCCGTGACCCAGGGCTCCGCAGGCGTTCGCGTGATGGGTCCGGGCGGCGCGGAGGTCGAAATCCCCGCCTATCGACCGCCCACCGTGGTCGACACGACCGGCGCGGGCGACACGTTCAGCGGCGTCCTCGCCGCGGGCCTGTTGGAGGAACGGCCGTGGATCGAGGCCGTCCGGCGGGCCACGATCGCCGCCGGCCTGTCCGTGGGGCTCGCCGGGGCGCGGGAGGGGATGCCCGTGCGTGCCGCGATCGATGACGCCGTGCTTGCCGCCGGTCAGGGGATGTAGTACCAGTCCTCCACGTTCCACAACTCGCCGAACGAGGACGCCGCGTAGCCCGGCCAATTGCCGACATGGACGCTCAC
Source organism: Candidatus Sulfotelmatobacter sp. (assembly GCA_035622975.1). Lineage (GTDB taxonomy): Bacteria > Chloroflexota > Limnocylindria > Limnocylindrales > CSP1-4 > DASPUH01. Next base: position 2,379 of record DASPUH010000156.1, on the reverse strand, counting down.
ACCGGTCGTTTCGGCGCGGTAGAACAAGGGTATCTCCGGCGTACCGGCCACATAGGCGTCCTGGACCGCCTTGGCGGCATCGGCCTGCGCCTGCAGGTCGACGGCGCTCTTGAGGGTCGCCAGGGCCTCGTCCATGCTGGGATCGTCGAAGCGGGTGTCGTTGGTGCCGGAGTGGTCGCCTTTCTCCGGCCACTGGTCGGCGGCGTACGTGTAGTAGTAGTCGTTGTACGGGCTGCCGCTGATGACGTAGGTGAACGCCGCCAGGTCGTAGTTCCCGCGGTAGATGCTGCAGTCCGTGGTGGGGGTGGTGTCGGACCAGGCTGCATACAGGACCGATGAGGCATCGACCGTCTTGACGTAGCTCTTGATGTGGACGGCCTGCAGGTAGCCCTGGACCTTCTGCAGCTCGGTGAGTTCGGCGGGGCTGGAGGCGAAGGTGCAGAGCTCAAGGTCCAGGTCCTTGCCCTGGTACTGGAAGTCGCCGTCGCCGCCGACGGCAAGTCCGGCGGCCTCCAGGGCACTGACGGCTCCTGCTTGGTCATAGGCCGGGCAGGTCTCGGTCACGCCGTACCACAGGCCTGGCGGCGCGGGCGAGCAGGCCGGCTGGATGCTCTGGCCGGGGAATAGCACGCTGATGAGATCGGACTTGTCCACCGCCATGGCCAGCGCCTTGCGGACGGCCGGATCCCACAGGTCGTTGCCGCGGGTGTGGTTGGGGTCGTTGTTGATGTCGAGGTACTCGTAGCGCCAGACGGGCACTTCCTCGGCGCTGCCGACGCTGGGATCGACCTTGGCCACGGCCGGGTAGTCCCCTTGATTGAGGGCGAGGGCGAGGTCGAGCTTGCCGGCCAGGAAGTCGGTGATCTCCCCGTTCTTGTCACCGTAGTAGACGAACTTGAGACCGGCCAGGTACGGCGCGTGGGCCGTGCTGACGCCACCGGCCCAATACGGGTTCGGCGCATAGTCGATCTCGGTCTTGGACGCGCTCGTGATCGTGAAGGGGCCGTTGAAGGGCACCTTGGCGATCTCGGCGCTGAGCGGATACAGCGTCGACGCCTTGGCGATCGGCACCGAGTCCAGGTACCGGGCCGGCCAGGGGCCGCTGGTCAGGAACCCCAGCCACCCCGAGTACAGGTCCTTGAAGTGGATCGTCGCGGTCAGCCTGTCGGTCGACTCGTCGATGCCGCCGATGTCGGGCCAGCCGGTCGTGCAGAGGAGGCAGCCCGTCTGGGCGGGATCGGTCGCCCACTTCCACGTGGCCACGAAGTCGTCCATGGTCAGCGGCGTGCCGTCCGACCACTTGAGGTCGGGCTTGAGGGTGACCTTGACGTCGAACGTGGTGCCGTTCACCACGACCCCGCCGTTCTCGGGCGTGGGCACCGTGGTCGCCAGGTCGGGGATGTACTTGCCGTCGGAGGTGATGGCGACGAAGCCGCGCATCGACGGCTGCATCGCCTCCAGGGTGGAGAAGCTGCTCGCGAACCAGAGATTGAGCGTGTCGGGCGGCGACCATTCGCCCATCAGCAGGGTGCCGTGCGGCGTGGTGCTGTCGGGCACCTTCGGGGCGTAGGAGCCCAGGAGCTGCTGGTCCAGGCCAGTCAGGGACGGAGACGGCGACGCCGGCGGCGGTGACGCCGCGGGCGTACTCGTGGGTGCTGCCGTGGGCGTGGGCGTTGGCGCGGCCGTCGACGTGCTCCCACAGGCGGACGCTACGACCACCGCCGCCGCCGCAGACGCGAGTGCCCTGCGAATGCCAGGACTCATCGCTCTGATCCTCACTGTCGACCTACCGGGCCCGCCGCGACCGAAGACCGCCCAACTGTCGCCCGACCCAAGCGCAGCCGATATCACCGGGGCGACAGTCCCCCGGTGATGCAGCGTACAAGGTCCCGAACCGGCCAGGTCCGCGCTGTCGCGAAGCGGACAGATGGAGCCTCCTACACTCGATGGTGCGATGATCGTCTGCCCGGCCTGCGGTGCGGAGAACCCCGAGCGGGCTCGGTTCTGCCTGGACTGCGGGAGCCGGCTGCAGGAACTCGCCGTCGCCACGACACCCTCGCGCCGGACCGTGACGATCCTGTTCAGCGATGTGGTCGATTCGACCGCCCTCGGCGAGTCCCTGGACCCCGAGGCCCTGCGGTCCGTCATGGCTGACTACTTCGCGGTCATGCGGGCAGCCATCGAGCGCCATTCCGGGACGGTCGAGAAGTTCATCGGCGACGCCATCATGGCCGTGTTCGGCCTGCCGACCGTCCACGAGGACGACGCCCTGCGGGCCGTGCGCGCCGCCCTGGAGATGCGCCAGGCGCTGGCCGCGCTGAACGCCCGCCTGGCCGCGGATCGGCGGGTCACCATCGCCATGCGCACCGGCCTCCACAG
>DASPUH010000155.1:0-43377 GCA_035622975.1 Candidatus Sulfotelmatobacter sp. | reverse complement strand
CGCCTCGGCGGGCCTGGACGGAGCGGCGGCGACCATACCGCGCTCCTGGCGTTCGACGACCTGTCGATGGCGGGCGTGGCTGACCACAAGATTGCGGCCCACTCGGTACAGCCACGCGCCGATGTTGTCCGGGCGGCGGCCGGCACGCAGTTCCACGAGCAACCTGGCGAAGGCCTCCTGGCACACCTCTTCGGCCGAGTCCGGGTCCCGTGTCATGGCCGTCATCTGACGCTGCAAGGTCTCGCGGTGGGATGCGTAGACGGCCTCGAACACGGCGTCCGCTTCGCGGGCATCCCGAGGTGCAGCGACTCCCGCTACCGTCGCCCATCCCACCGTGGCATCCACGTCGTGACCCTCCTGCCGTCTCGCCGGTCAAACGCCGGCATGAGGGCAACGTCGGACTAAGTCGGGAGGCGGGACATCGGGCGACCGCCGTATTTCCACGCCGCGACGTACCCCTGACGAAGACGGGGTTGCCGCGCGCGCCGCGGCGGCGCACTATCGCGCGGTGGGCGGGTCCGGGAACCGGGGCATCGCCAGTCCGACGCTGGTGGGACGCGAGGCGGAGGTGGATCGCCTTGGCGCCATGCTCTCGGAGGCCGCCCTCGGCGACGCGCACGCGGTCCTCCTGAGCGGTGAGGCAGGCGTCGGCAAGACGCGGGTCGTGACCGCCGTCGTGGAGCGGGCCGTCGCGGCCGGCTTCAGGGTCACGATCGGCCGCTGCCTGGAGCTGGGGACGGCGATCCCTTACCTGCCCTTCGCCGAGATCCTCCGCGGCCTGACACGGGAGCTCTCACCCGCGGATCGTCAGCGTGTCCTGGGCCCGGCCATGGGCGGCATCACCGCTCTGGCCCATGGGACCCGCGCGGCGGCATCGCTCGCCGATGTCGTCGAGCGCGGCCCGCTGCTGAGCGCGGCGGTCCTCGACCTGGGGCCGCTCCCCTTGTACGAGGCCCTGCTCCACGTCGTGGAGCGCCTGACCGAGGCGACGCCCCTGCTCGTCGTGCTGGAGGACCTGCACTGGGCCGACCGCTCGAGCCTCGACCTGATGAGCTTCCTCGTCCACAGCCTCCGGCGGGTCCGGGCGCTGATGGTGATGACCGCGCGCAGCGAGGCCCTGGTCGCGGGGGGGAGGCTGACGACGGCCATCGCCGACCTGGAACGGGACGGCACCGTCGAGCGCATCGAGCTCGAACCCCTCTCCCTCCTCGACACGGGCCGGCAGGTCGCGGCCATCCTTGGCTATCGCCCGGACGCCTCGACCATCGGCCGGATCCAGGCGCTGAGCGGTGGCAATCCCCTGTATACGGAGGAGCTCGTGGCGTCGGGCCTGGTGACGCCCGACGCGGATGCGTCGCTGTCGATGCGTCTCCGCGACGTCCTCGCGGCCCGGAGCAGCCGTCTCCCGGCCACGAGTCGCGAGGTGCTCCGCGTGGCCTCCGCCGCGGGTCGCGTGGTGCACGATCGGTTGCTGACCGCGGTGTCGGGGCTGCCGGCCCAGGTCGTGGCGGAAGGCTTGCGGGCGGCCATCGCCGAGCAGATCCTCGTGCCGGTCAAGGAAGGCGGAGCGGTGGGCTACCGCTTCCGCCACGAGCTGCTGCGCACCACCGTGGAGTCGGAGCTCCTGCCCGGCGAGCGGGCGAGCCTTCACGCCCGATTCGCATCGGCGCTGGCCGACGGGGTCGGCGGGTCGCCGAGCCCGGCCGAGATCGCCTACCACCTGGACGCCGCGGGCGAGACCCAGCGGGCACTGCCGGCGCATATCGAGGCGGGGATCGCCGCCGAGGGCGTCTTCGCCTTCGCCGAGGCGGCTCAGCACTTCGAGCGAGCACTCGTCCTGTGGGACCTGGTGCCCTTCGCTGACGATCTGGTGGGCATCGGACGCCTCGAGCTCTTGCAGCGCGCCGCGGACACGGCGGCGCTGGCGGGCGAGCACGAGCTTGCGGTCGGCCTGTTCCGGACGCTCATCCGTGCCCTCGACCCCGTGGCCCAGCGCGAACAGGTGTCGGTCGCCCGCAGCCATCTCCGCTGGTGTCTGTGGGAAGCCGGCGACCAACTGGCGGCCCTGGCGAACGCGGAGGAGGAGGTGGACGCCGCGCCATCCGGTGAGGCGACCAGGATCCGAGCCAATGCCCTCGGTCATCTGGCCGGACTCCTGCTCTTCACCGGTCACCTGCGCCGGGCGAAGCGGGAGGCGCGCCGCGCTCTACAGGTGGCGGTCGCAGCGGGAGCTCGCGAAGAGGCCGCGCTCGCCGAGGGTGTCCTGGGCTGGTGCCTGATCCACGGCGGGCAGGGCGAGGCGGGGGTGGAGGCGATCCGCTCGGCCTGGGCCACCGCCCGCGCGCTGGGCGACGTCCAGGGCCTGGCCCTGGCCTACGCCCAACTGGCCAGCGCGCTCGAATACGTGGGTCGCCTGGATGAGGCCCTGGTCATCGCCATCGAAGGTCGCGACGTCTGCAGCGCACACGGCGTCGAGCGGACGTTCGGGCCGATCCTCGCGGCCGCCGCGGCCAGGATCCGCTACCTGCTCGGGCGATGGGACGAGGCGAAGGCCACGGTCGCCACAGCCATGGCGGCACAGCCCGTCGGGCCGGGCCGCCTGGCGCTGGTCGCGGTCACCGCGTTGGTGGCGGTCGGACGCGGGCAGGCCAGCGAGGCTGCCGACGCGCTGGCGGAGGCCGAGGAGCTTGGCCGCCGCTCCACGAGCCGTGAGCACCTCGGATGGCTTGCGGCGGCGAAGGCCGAAGCCACCCTGTGGCGGGGCGAACCGCACGCCGCCCTCCTGGTCCTGGCCGATCTGCTGGCGGGGGATGCGGCGCCAGGGGCGGCTTCCGGCTTGCCCGGCCTGGGCGCCAGCGGCGGTCGCCTGCTGGCGCTCGCGGCCTGGGCAGCGGCGGACCTCTCGATCCTTGAGCAAGCGACGAGGGCGACCGTCACGGGTGCCGAAGGCGCCGTGGTGAAGGTGACCGACCTGGCGAGGGCCGCCCAGGCCCTGCCGGTGCTGCGGCGCGCTTGGGCGGCCGAGCTGGGGACCGTCCGTGCCGAGGTGGCCCGAGCCCATGGGGCTCGTGGCGGGCTGAGGGTTCGCGCGTGGACCACGGCGGCGGCGGTCGCGGCCGAGGCTGGGCGCCCGTATGCCGAGTCATACGCGCGGTGGCGCGTGGCGGAGGCTTCGGTCGGTGATCGGGCGTCGCGCGACCGCGCTGGCGAGGAGGCACGAGAGGCCGCCACGATCGCTTCCCGGCTGGGCGCTGGCCCGCTCGCCCAGGGGATCGCCGATCTCGCCCGACGGGCGCGGCTCCCCGCGACGCCGGAGGTGCCGACGACCGGCCAGCCTGCCGAGCGCGCGCCCCGCTCGCTCCTGGGGCTCACTGCGCGCGAGAGCGAGGTCCTGTCGCTGCTCGCCGCAGGGCGGACCAACCGCGAGATCGCCGAGCTGCTGTTCATCAGCCCCAAGACAGCCAGCGTGCACGTGTCGAACATCCTGGGCAAGCTCGGCGTCGAGGGGCGCGTCGAGGCTGCCGTCGTCGCCCAGCGAGTCGGGCTGGTCGATGACCGACCGGCCTCGTCGCCGGCTCCGACTCGCCGCTAGCGCTCGTGCCGGAGGTCTCCACCGTCAGGTGAGGTGACCTCGGGTGTCATGCTCGAATGACCCGGCCACGGGTGCGCCTCGCGCCGGTCACGGGTCGCCCTAGCCGTGACCGATCCATCGAGCTGTCCGAAGCCGCCGGGTGTACCGTGCCCGCATGCGCACGCGGACCCGTTGGTGGGAGTGGCTGATCCCGATCGCGTGGCTGGCGGTGATCGTCGTCTGCCTGGCGGCGGGCCTCACGTGGCTGGCAGTGGTCGTGCTGGTAGCCCCCGGGCTGCTCTTCATCCTCGCCCTGATCGGCCTGCGGCTCTATTGGCAGCGGCACCCGGAGCATCGCCGGATCGGTGACTGGTTCACCGAGGAGCACCACATCCGCCACTGGTAGGCGGCGAGTCGTCAGAGGAGCTGGCCGTCTACGGGCGCCCTCCCCCGACGCGTGCGGGCGTGCTGACCGCCAGGCCCGGCCACCGCGCCCGCACTTCGTCTGCGCCCGCGTCCGCGACGGCGATCGCCTTGCGCCGGCTCGTGATGCCCCGCGCCACACGCACCCGCGACCGCGGGATCCCCAGCTCGCGCGCCAGCAACCCCATCAACGCGGCGTTGGCCGCCCCGTCGGCGGGAGGCGCCGCCACCCGTACCAGGAGCACGCCATCGTCACCGACCCCATCGACCCGGTCGCTGCCGCCTCGCGGCGTGAGCCGGACATCGAAACGGACCTCGGCCATGCGCAGAGGATGCGACCTGGAAGACGATCGTCGCTCGACCGGCGCGCGCGGCGCCCGGCTAGGCCGTGGGCGTGGGCGGCTCCTCCCGGGTGGCCAGTTCGATCGCCTCGACGAGCCGCTCGCCCGTGGGGATCCCGACGAGGGGCACGACGCGGTGCGGCCCTTCCGTCTCCACCCAATCGAGCTCCATACCGGAGGCCGTGAGGACCACCGGCTTGTCGGGGTAGAGCTCGCGGAGGCCGTCCACCAGCGAGCGCCCGCCGTCGCTCTCACCGGTCGATAGGACGTCGTAGACCAGGACGTCCGCCCGTTCGGCCGCCGCGCAGGCCTCGCCACGCATGACCGGACAGCTATGGTATTCGGGCCCCCAGCACTGTTCGACCTCGATGCCCCGCCGCCGCAGGCTGGCGGTCTCCTGATCGGCCATGTCGATGTCGTGGTGGACCACGAGGGCGCGCATCTTGAGCCTCCGGATGGTGCGTCGACGTCGCATCCGCGAAGCCGGGCGTTGGGGCAATCCTCGGCTGGCCGGGCCCGCCGGCCAGAGTCCAAGTACCCCAACCATCGGGTCCTGTGGCCCGCGGCCATGCTCCGTCGATCCCGGTGGGCGTGCGGCCCCTGCTGCAGGCCGGGGCCGGCCCGGCCGCCTCCGTCGTGGAACGCCACGGCGGACCCTGAGATCCACGCGTTTCGGGGATCGGTGGCAAGCTGACGCGTGACCGTCGCAGGCGGGAGAGTCCGCTCGTCCGCTTGAGAGGGACATCTCCGCGAGGCTCGACATGCGCGTCACGTCCAGCACGGCACCGGGTGGGCTGGGACATCGGTGGCCCAGGCGTGTCGTGAGCTGGATCCGGGGCCACTGGGTCCGTCTGGTGGCGCTGGCCATGGCCGGCACCATCGCCGGGTCGGCAGCGGTGGTGACCGACACGCTGGGCGCCGGCTATGCCTTCAGCCGGGTCGTCGCGCACGTGGACCTGTGGCTGAACCCGCCGCCCGACCGTCCGACGGTCGCAACGGTGGACGTCACACCCGAACCGACCGACACGCCGACGGCGGTGCCCGCGTCGATCCCCGGTTCGCCCGGGACCACGCCGACGACCACCCTCGCCACGCCGGCCCGGATGCCCGTCGACGTGAACCTGGTGCCCGACCCTGACGCGGTCTTCATCTCCGAGATCAAGGATGTGTGGTGCGCCCCGGCCGGCACGACGATCGTCCTCAGCATCCTGGGCCATGGCGCGAACACGACGGCCTTCGAAACGCACCTGGCCGGTCAGATCGGCCAGTGGGACAGCTGGTCCGACAGCCATGACGGCGGCTGGGGCCCTGGGGCGATCTCGCTGGCGCTCGCCGCCTACGGGGTGCCCGGCTACCAGGTGCGCGCCTACACCACCCTGGCCTCCGAGATCCGGGACGCGACGCTCGCCCTGACGACGACCCACGAACCGGTCGTCCTGATGGCCTGGTACGGCGCCCACACGTGGGTCATGACCGGGTATCGCGCCTCGGCCGACCCCACGATCTTCCGCGATGCGACGATCTCGGGCGCCTACATCCTGGACCCGTGGTACCCGCGCGTATCGACGATCTGGGGACGGTCCGCGGCGCCCGGCGTGTTCCACACGATGGCCAACCTCGCGGTCAACGTGCTGCCCTGGCGGCGCCCTGAGGGCTACTATCCCGCGCGCGACCTGAAGTTCATCGCCGTGGTGCCGACGATCGCGGCTGTGCCAGCGGGGGCGGGTCAGTGAGCGGCCGCCCGGGGACCAGGCGCCGGCCGCGGTGGATGGCGGAGGCGCCGAGGATCAGCACGCGGACCGCGTAGTCGAAGATGTAGGCCACGGGCACGCCGGCCACCCCCAGCAGGGCCACGAGGGGTGGCGCGGTGACCGCGAGGACCGCGAAACCCACGGCGGCGGCGGCCACCGGCAGCAACGTATTGCGGGTGGCGTACACGGCGCGCGCCAGCAGCTGGGTCAGGCTCTCCAGGGGGATGGCCACGGCGAAGGCGATGAGGACTGCGGAGGTGCGGGCCACCGCCGTCTCATCGAACGCCCCGCCGCCCAGGAAGACGCCGATGATCGGTCGCGCGAGCAGCGCCATGAGGATCGCACCGGCGCTGGACAGCACGACGATGGCGAGCCCCGCGCGGCCGGCCGTCGCCAGGAAGCGGATGCGATCGCCATCGGCGGCGGCGGCCGCCAGGGCGGGGAAGGCGACCACGGAGAAGGCCAGGCCGACGATGCTCACCGCCCCGCTCTCGAAGTTCCAGGCGAAGATGACGGCGGTGACGCTCCCCGAGGCGAGCGTCGACGCGATAGCCGTCGCCACCAGTCGCGTCAGGGGATCGAGGGGCTCGCCGACCATCTTGGGCAGCATCAGCACGAGGAACTCGCGGAAGGCTCGCGTCCGGACAGCGAAGGCCGGACGGACGGCCACGCCGGTCGCGCGCAGGTCCCACAGGCGGATCGCCAGGTGGAGCGCGGCCCCCGCCGCCGCGCCGAGGGCTGGGGCCGCCACGCCGATCCGATCGGCGAGCAGGAAGGTGCCGGCGGCGATCCCGCCGTTGTAGAGGACGGGGGCGAGCCCGTAGCCGACGAAGCGGCGGTGGGCCACGAGCAGTTCGCCCACCGCGATCGAGGCGGCGAAGAAGGCTGGCGTGATGGCCACCAGGCGCAGCACGGTGACGTACTGCTCACGGCCCGCGGCGTCGAAGCCGGGCACCGCCAGCGCGGCAAGCCATGGCGCACCCAGGAGCAGGCCCACCGCCACGAGGAGCATGGCCGCCACGCCGACCCAGATGACCGTCCGTCCGAACACCTGGGCAGCCCGCTCGTCGTCCCGCCGCAGGCGGGTGAACAGCGGCACGAGGGCGGCCTGCACGCCGCCGGCCACCACGATGTCCAGCAGCAGCTCGGGCAGGATGACCGCGCTGTTGTACGCGTCGAGCGCCGGACCGGCGCCGAACGACCGTGCCAGCACCCGATCGCGCAGCAGGCCCATGAGGGCCTCGCCAAGCGTCAGTGTGGCCAGGAGCAGGGCGCTGCGCGGCAGGAACTGGTCTACGGCCTCGAGCAGCCGGCCGACGGCCGGCCACCTGCCCTGGGCCGTCGGATCGCCGCCTGGCACCGCCATGTCCGCGCCACGATACTCGTCGCGTGAGCTGGTCGGCAGGGTGAGGATCCTGGGTCTGCTGCTCGCTGCCTGCCTCGTGACGACGGCCTGTGGCAGCCAGACGAGCGTGCCGAGCGCGATTTCGTCGGTCTCGCCGTCGACCGCTGCGTCGTCGACTGCCACGCCCATCCCCACCCCGACACCGACACCAGCGCCCGGCAGCCCGGCGCCGACGCTCGCCCAGTTGATCGGCCAGAAGCTCGTCGTGCGCATGGAGGGCGCCATGCCGAGCGCCGACCTCCTGGGCCGGGTCCGGCGCGGCGAGGTGGGTGGAGTCATCCTCTTCGGCTTCAACATCACCACGCCGGCCGCCCTCCATGCCCTGACCGGCACCCTGCAGGCGGCGGCCGGCGCGGGCGGCCAGCCGCCGCTGCTCATCGCCGTCGACCAGGAGGGCGGCGCCACCAGCCGCATCACGTGGGCACCCCCCACGCTGTCGGCGCCGCAGATGGGGCGCGACGGTCGCGCCTCGACCGCGCGGGCGCAGGGTGCCGCCACCGGTGTCGCCCTCGGCGGCCTGGGTGTCAACGTGGACCTGGCCCCGGTCGCGGACGTCCCGGCTTCAGCGGCCTCGTTCATGGAGCGTGACGGCCGGACGTTCTCGGCCGACGCCGCCCTGACGGCCCGGCTGGCCGACGCCTTCGCCTCGGGCCTCCAGTCGGCCGGGGTGCTGCCTGCCATGAAGCACTTCCCGGGCATCGGGTTCGCCGCCCAGAACACCGACGCCAGCGTGGTGACGATCACCGCGTCGACCGCCGGCCTGGCACCCGGCCTGGAGCCCTACCGGGCGGCGATCGCCCACGACCTCCCGCTGATCATGCTTTCCAACGCGACCTACGCCGCATACGACACGGCGAACGCGGCGGGCTGGTCGGCGGCGATCTCCCAGGCGCTGCTGCGCCAGGGACTGGGCTACACGGGCGCGACCATCACCGATTCCCTCGATGGCACGGCCTTCGCCCGCGGGGTCTCGGACGCCGACCTCGCCGTCCATGCCGCCACCGCTGGCACCGACCTCATCCTGGTGACCGGCACCGAGGCCACGAGCCGGGGCGTCTATATCGCGCTGCTGGCGGACGTCGCCAACGGCACGATCCCGCTGGCGACGCTGCAAGCCTCCTACGGGCGGATCCTTGCCCTCAAGGCCCACCTGTAGCGACTCCGGCCGCCAGGTTGTGGATAACCACCTTGCCAGCCCGCCCCCGGCGGCGTATCAACGGTGCGAGCTGCGTGGCACCCGGTCGCCTCGACGGCGGCCGCTCACGACCAGCCGGACGAGGAGCGCTGGAGATGTCCCGACAGGAGAACGAATCGGTCGCTCGGCAGGTCAACGACGCCTTCGCCGCGATGGACATGGCGCGCCTTGACGCCCTCATCGCGGACGACATCGTGTGGCACGAGATCGGCGTCGCGGAGCCCCGCCGCGGGAAGGCGGCCCTGCAGGCCGCGGCGCCCGGTGGCGGTGCCGACTTCGAGGTCACCGCGAAGGTGCACGACATCGTGGCCAGTGACGACCACGCCATCGCCCTCGTCGAGGCGACCGCGACGCGAGGCGGCAGGACCTTCACCTACCGCACGGCCGAGATCTACCACATCCGCGACGGGCGGATCGTCGAGCGCTGGGCCTTCTCCGACGACACGGCGGCCATCACGGCGTTCTACGCCTAGAGGACCGAACGGAGCTCCACGGCCGAGCGCCAGTGCACGAGGCGGATCGCGACGAGCACGCCAAAAGCCGCCACGACGAGGATGGCCGCGGCCGCGATCGAGGCGTCAAGGCTGGACTGGAACTGGCCGTAGACCAGCAGCGGCAGGGTCTGGGTGAGGCCCTGGACGTTGCCGGCGAACATGATCGTGGCCCCGAACTCGCCGAGCGCGCGGGCCCAGCTCAGTACGAGACCAGCGGCCAGGGCGGATGAGGCCAGCGGCACGGTCACCAGGCGGAAGACGGCGGGTTCGGACCCGCCGTCGACGCGCGCGGCGTCCTCCAGGTCGGACGGCACAGCGGCGAAGCCGGTGCGCGCGGAGCGGATGTAGAACGGCGCCGCCACGAACGTCTGGGCCAGCACCACGGCGCCCGTGGTGAACGGCAGCTCGATGCCCATGTCATGGAGGAGACCACCGAAGAGGCCGTTGCGGCCAAGGGCCAGCAACAGGGCCAGCCCGGCCACGGCCGGCGGCAGCACGACGGGCAGGTCGATGAGGGCCTCGACCAGCGCGCGGCCCGGCCAGCGGCGCCGCGCCAGCAGGTAGGCCAGCGGCGTGCCGAAGGTCACGGTCAGGACGAGGCTGGCGGCAGTCGCCAGCAGGCTGAGCGCGAGGGCGTCCCCGATGGCGGGGTCGCTCGTCTCGGCCGCCAGCGAGCCGCCCAGGACGGCACGTCCCACCAGGACCGCCACCGGCACGCCCAGGAAGCTGAGCGCACAGATGGAGAGAAAGGCCGCGACCAGGGGTGTGGCCTGGTCGCGGCCGGGTGAACGGCGAGAGCTGTGCAGCACGACGGCTCAGCCGGGCGGCAGGAACCCGTATTTGGCGAGGATGGCCTGGCCGCTCGGCCCGGCCAGCCAGGTGATGAATGCGGCGGCCGCGGCGGCGTTGGCGGACGCCTTGACCGCGACGGCGCCATAGGTCGCCGGGACGTTGGCGTCGACCGGCACGGTGATCGCGGTGACCTTGCTGCCGGCCGTGTTGGCATCGGTGACGTAGACGATCGCCGCATCACCCTCGCCGAGTTCGATCTTGCTCACCACGGCCGCCACGTTGTCTTCCTTGGAGACGATGTTGGCGGTCACCGCTGCCACGAAACCAGCCGGATAGCCCGGCTCCTTGGCCAGATTGGCCAGCAGCATGTCGGCGTACTTGGTGATGGGTACCGTGTCGCCGGCCGCCACGAACTTCAGGCCGGACTTGGCCAGGTCGGCCGGCGTCTGTACCCCGCCGGGGTTGGCCGGCGGCACGATCACGGTCAGCAGGTTGCCGGCGAACGTGGTGATCGCGCCGGCGGCGAGACCCTTGTCGACCAGCTTCTGCGGGTTGGACGTGTCGGCGGAGGCGAAGACGTCGGCCGGAGCGCCCTGCTCGATCTGGGTCTCAAGGGTGCTCGACGCGCCGAAGGACAGGGTCAGGGTCAGTCCCGGGTTGGCCGCCTGGTACGCCGTCTTCATCTCGGTGAAGGCGGCCGTCAGGGACGAGGCGGCATAGATCGTCAGGCTGCCTGTCGCGCCACTGGCCGGTGCGCTGGCCGGTGGGGCGGTAGGCGTGGGCGGGGCGGCGGTCGGCGCGGGGGTCGGGGTGGCCGTGGCGGCTCCTGAGCAGGCGGCCAGCACCGTGACCAGGGTCACGCACAGGCTGGCCAGGCGGCGGTCAAGCTTCACGCGTACCTCCTCGCGGGGCGGGCCCCGGGATCTCCACCACGACATTGGTCGACTTGACGGCGCACACGACCGCGTCGCCGACCTTGAGATCAAGCTCGATGACGGCCTCGGCAGTCATCAGGCTGACCAGGCGATGCGGCCCCGCCTGCACCTCCACCACGGCCGCCACGCGGTCCCGCTCGACCCGCGTCACGACGCCCTCGAAGCGGTTCCGCGCCGACTGCTTGGTGATGGGCCGCTCGGGCGCGGCTTCGCGACGCTCGGCGAGGAGGCGATGGACCTCCTGCGGCTCGACGAGGCGTTGCCCGCCGGGCGAGCGCACGGTGGTCAGCCGACCTTCGGCCTCCCAGCGGCGCAGGGTGTCCACGCTGACCCCGAGCATGGGCGCGACCTGGCCCATGCGGAGGAGGCGGGCGCCATCGGCGGGTGCTGACTTCGCCATACCGCGCTATCTTGCCATATCAGGCTGCTCATCTCTCGGAACCAGACCTGCGTTTGCGCTGCCGCTGCCGCGCATCCCTTGATCATCGCCAGCGGGTGAGGATCGTCTCCCGTCCGAAGAGGGCCACCGCGAGGCGCAGGCCACCGGCGGCGATCACCACGAGCACCACTGCCCCTGCCAGGTAGGCCGGCCCGTCGACGAGGAACCCGCCGGCGCCCTGCAGGACGATGAGGGCCAGGATCGGCAGGATGACGATGCCGCCGATCTGCTGCGCCACCCGCGGGTCGTTGACCCGGGAGCTGACGATGATGCCGGCCTCCACGGAGATGAGGCCGACGGCCGGCCCCAGGACCAGCACCCCGGCCAGCCACGCGTCGTCGGTGATCACCGGCAGCAACGCGGGGGCCACGAGGACAGCGGTCAGCGTCAGCAAGGTCGCGAACGCCAGCCACGAGGCGAGGATCCCGGGCACGAGCGCGGCGACGGCCTTGCCGGCCAGCAGTTCGCTGGTGCGAAGGGGCGTGGCCAGGACGGCCTCCAGGCTGCGCGTCTGCTTCTCGCCCACGATGGAGTAGCTGGCGATGGCCAGCGGGATGTACGCCGGCAGGATCAGGAACGTGGCCAGGAACTGCGAGATCGCGTAGGCCATGACGACCTGACGCCCGTCCAGACCGACCCACGAGGGATGACGCGCGACCAGCTGCGCCACCTGGTCGGCCGGCAGGTCCGGGGCCGCCTTGGACCCCAGGGCGACGAGGATGATCGGCGCAGCGGTGAGCAGGACAGGCGGCAGGATGATCGAGGACACGAGGAGCCGGTTCCGGACGATCTCACGGACCTCGCGCCGGACGACCGCGCCGACCATGGCGGTCCGCACGAGGCCCATCAGGGCGGTCCGCCGTCGGTCGGTGGCCGGGCGCCCATGACTTCGAAGTAGACGTCCTCGAGCGAGGCCGTGCGGGTCCGCACCCCCAGGATCGCCGCCCCGGCGCCTGCCAGCGTGCGCACCAGGTCGGGCGTGTCGCGGGTGAGGTCGTCGACGCTGATGTCCAGGATCGATCCCGCGGCCTCGACGCCTCGCACCTCCGGCCGGGCCTGCACGCGAGCCACGAGATCAGCGGGCGAGGGGGTCGCCAGCTGGACCTCCAGGACGGCCTTGCCCGCCAGGCCCCGCAGGCGCGACGGGCTGTCCAGCCGCAACAGGCTCGTGCGCAGGAAGCCGATCCGGTCGCACAGCCGCTCCGCCTCGTCCAGGTTGTGCGTGCACAGGACGATCGTGCGGCCCTGACCCTTCAGCGCAGCGATGGCCTCGCGGACGACGAACGCGGCCTCCGGGTCCAGCGCGGCGGTGGGCTCGTCGAGGAACAGGACGCTTGGCTCGTGGAGCAGCGCACGCGCGATGGCGAGCTTCTGCTTCATGCCCTTGCTGAAGGTGCCGACCAGGCCCTCGCGGCGGTCCCACAGGTCGAACAAGCGCAGGAGGCGCTCCATCCGTTCGCGCCGAACCGCTGGTGCAAGCGCATGGAGCCGCCCGAAGAACTCCAGGTTCTGGACCGCCGTCAGGCGCTCATAGAGGCCCGGCGTCTCGGTCAGCACGCCGATGCGGGCCCGCACGGCCTCGGCGTCGGCGATGACGTCCAGACCGTCGATCCAGGCCCGTCCCTCGGTCGGCGCGATGAGGGCGGAGAGCAGGCGCACGGTCGTGGTCTTGCCCGCGCCGTTGGGCCCGAGCAGCCCGAACACCTCGCCGCGGGCGAGCTCCAGGTCCACGCCCCGGAGGGCCCACTGGGCCCCGAACCGTCGGCCCAGCCCGACCGCGCGGACGGCGACGCTCTCGGTCATGACCTAGTGTCGTGGTGCACGCCGTCCCCATCCATCAGGACGACCGTACTATGGCTCCGGGGACGACGCGCGCGCGATACTTCCCGCACCATCCGCGGAAAGGAGGTGAACGCTTGGTTATGTACGCCGCAGTCTGGGCCATGTCCCTCAGCGAGGACATCTGGAGGCTCGCGCGCACCCGACGCTCCGCATCTGGCCAGGGATTGGCCGAATATGCACTCATCCTGGCCCTGATCGCGATCATCGCGATCCTGGCCCTCATCTTCCTGGGCAGCCAGATCCGCGGCATCCTGTCCAACGTCGGCAAGAGCGTCTGACGCGGTCCACCACCGCGACCATGCGAAGAGCGCCTCCCCGGACGGGGAGGCGCTCTTCCGTTTCCCGGGTCCTAGCCGGATGTCCCGGAGGTGCCGGACGACATGCCCGGGCAGCCGCCCGGCATCGCCCCGCCGTGGCCGGGGGCACCGGACGGGGCGGGTGCCCCGGAGGCGGACGGAGCCCCGGAAGCGGACGGCGAGGCCGCATTGACCACCGCCGCGCCACCCACGGCGAGGAGGCTGACCGCCAGCAGGACGGTCGCCCCGAGGCGGATCGGGATCGACGCGATGCGCCGACCCGCCGGCAGGGACCCCGCCTCCGGGGCCTGTGGTTCGAGATCAGGGTTCAAGCATTGACTCCTTGGGGTGCAGGTGAAGGATGGTTCCCCCGTCCGATCGGCATAGGCGTCACCTCTACTGCGGTCGAACGTCGCGGGCCCTCATGACCCGCTCGTGCTGGCAGCCGCCAGGTCGTACAGCGTCCCGCCGGCCGTGCTGCCGGTGTCCACGACCGTCCCGACCGAAGCAGCCCATGTCTCGATGGCGCTGATCGACGAGTCACTCGTGCCGCCCGGGCCGCCGTTCCCCCCGCCGTTGCCCTCGACGAGCAGGAACCGGAGCTGGCCGGATGCGACGAGGGCCTTGAACTGCGCGAGGGTCGGGGCGGGGTCGCCGCCGTTGAAGCCGCCCATGGCCATGACCGGCTCTCCCGACGCGAGCTCGATCGAGCCTGCATTCATCGAGGAGTCGACGGCCACGATCCAGGTGGCCGACCCCTTGTGCGCCACGAGGTAGTCGACCAGCGTCGTGTCCGCGGCTGCGCCACCGCCGAGGCCGCTGCCACCGCCGACACCGTCCGCCGGCCCGGCGCCGACCGGGCCCGTGGCGCCGCCGAGGCCGCCCGCTGGCGGTCCACCGGCCTGGCCACCGCCGCCCGGCAGGCTGCCACCTGGCTGGCCACCGAACTGGCCGCCGGGCTGCGCCCCGCCGCCGCCGCCCGGTGCGCCGTCGGTCGTGGCCGTCACCGCGGGACCGGCGCTCGGGTCGCCACCCGAGTAGGCCGTGCTCATGGTGTCGAGAGCGTAGGCAGTCGGGCCGATCAGCAGGGCTGCCAGACCCAGGCCCATGGCGACCAGCGTGAGACGGTCCGACCCGCTGCGGCGGGGCAGGGCCACGACGAGCGCGACCAGCAGGGCGACCGCAAGGATGACGACGTCGACGCCGGGCACGAAGTCCGGCGACCGGCCCAGCAGCTGCACGGCCAACCAGGCGCTGACGGCGAACGTGGCGGCGAGGATCGCGCCGCCGATCCAGTGGCGGCTGCGCAGCCCCCACAGGTCGACCAGGCCCGCGCCGACCAGGGCCGCGATCGCAGGCGCCAGCGCCACCGTGTAGTAGGAGTGGATGATGCCGGACATGAGGCTGAAGACGGCCGCCGTGACCAGGAACCAGCCGCCCCACATGAGGTAGCCGGCCCGTCGCGCATCCGTGCGCACCGCGCGGCCACGCAGGATCAGGCCGCCGACGAGCCCCACGACCGCGGACGGGACGAACCAGCTGATCTGGCCGCCGAGCTGGGCGTTGAACAGGCGCAGCAGACCCGGCGTGCCGGAGAAGCCACCGCCGCCAGCGCCGCCGGTCCCGCCCGGGTTGCCCGAACCACCGAAGATCCGGCCCAGGCCGTCGTACCCGAAGATCAGATCGAGGACGGAGTCGTTGGTGCTGCCCCCGATGTACGGCCGATCCGCTGCCGGGATGGCCTGCACGATGGCGACCCACCAGCCGCTGGCGACCAGGACGGCAGTACCACTCACCAGGAGGACGGCCAGGCGGCGCCGCACGGTGCCCCGCCCGGCGATCGCGTAGGTGGCGGCGAACGCGGGCAGCACGAGGTACGCCTGCAGGTACTTGGTCAGGAACGCCGAGCCGACCAGGCCGCCGGCGAGTGCCAGCCAGCGGATGTGGCCGTTCTCGAGGCCGCGCAGGAAGGCGTAGGCGGCCGCGACCAGCAGCAGGGTGAGCACGGCGTCCGGATTGTCGAAACGGAAGATCAGGACAGCCGCCGGTGTGAGGGCCATGACGACCGCCGCGATCGTGGCTGCGGCCGGGCCGAAGCTGCGCCGCACGGCCAGCCACAGCAGGACCACCGTGGCCACGCCGGCCAACGCCTGCGGCAGCAGGATGCTCCACGAGCTGAGGCCGAACAGCCGCACCGACAGGCCCATGACCCAGAGGGCCAGCGGCGGCTTGTCGATGGTGATGAAGTTGGCCGCGTCGAACGAGCCGAAGAACCAGGCCGACCAGCTCTTGGAGGCGGCCAGCGCTGCCGCCGCGTAGTACGTGTTGGCGTACCCGCTGACCGTGAGGTTGATCACGTACAGGGCGGCCGCCAGCAGCGCCGAGCCGGCCAGGGCCGGACGCGCCCAGAACGGGTCGGCGGTACGCCCGCGAGCGATCTGCCGCAACCAGGCGAGGATGGCGGGCGGCTGCACCACGGCGCTGCCGGCCCCGACGGATGGGGTGTAGTCGTTGGCGTTCATGGCCGCAGTCTTGTCGCCCGTCCCTTGCGGGCGGGTTACGGACGCGGGCGCCACTCGGGCTGGTCCTGGTCGGCCGGGCTCGATGGCCCGGTCGGCGGGCTGGATGGCCCGGTCGGCCGGGCTGGTCCTGGTCGGTTCTGCGCCTGGCGGCGGCTACTGTCCAGTCGGCGTTGCGCCTGGCGACGGCAACTGTCCGGTCGGCGTTGCGCCTGGCGGCGGCTACGACGGAGCAGCGGCCGTTCCCCCGGCGATCCGGTCGGCAGCCGCAACGAACGACGGCGGAAGGGCCCGAATCAGGCGGTTCGGGCCTCCTCGTCCGTCATTAGCGCCGCGTGGCGCAAGACCCGGCCGGGCACGCCGGATCGGCCAGGGCCTGGCGCAAGACCCAGCAGGGCAAGACCCGGCAGGGCACGCCGGATCCGCCAGGGCGTGGTGCAAGACCCGGCCGGGCACGCCGGCTCGGCCGGGTGCCAACCCTTACTCGGCCGGGATCTCCGAATGGATCGCGTCCAGGTTCACGCCCTGGCTGCGGCGGTACAGGTACGCCACCACGTACATCACGATGGCGATGCCGTAGAGGATGCCGAGGTAGATGATCGAGCCGGGAGTCCCCACGCCGATCCCGTAGGTGGAGACCTCCAGCCACTCATAGAGCACCCACCCCAGGACGACCACCGTGACCGCGCCACCGATGCTGATGAGGGGGATGCCCAGGATGCTGTAGCGGGCGATCGGCGAGTTGCGGTAGAGGTTCGGTTTCCACCACGGCAGGATCGTCGCCGCGATGGCGGTGCCGAAGAACATCACGGCGATGACCAGCGACGCATCCAGGGTGTACGAGGCGAACGGCGTCCAGTAAGCGTAGACCGCACTGACGACGACGGACGGGACCATGATCAGCAGGAGGGCGACCCACGGGACATGCCGCTGGTCCGAGACCCGTGCCGCCGCCTCCGGCAGCACGCGGTCGAAGGCGGCCGCGAAGATCATCCGTGTCGAGGACAGGAAGAGGGTCCCCGACCAGCCCAGGAACCAGGCCCCGAAGACGATGACCATCCCGATCTGGAAGATGCGATTGTCGATCAGGAAGGACACCAGCAACGGTGGATAGCCCCAGATGGGGATGACCGGCGTCGTCGAGTACACCTGCGCGCCCGTCGAGCTGAAGAAGGCCCACCCGAAGGTCTTGGCGGCCAGCACCAGGAAGGCCACGGCAAGGACGACGGTGACCCACAGGCCACCCAGCATGCCGCGCAGCACCCGCTTGAAGTCGGACGAGCCGCGGACCTCGCCGTAGAGCGTCGCCCCCCAGTTCGGGTAGAGGATCCAGAACATCATGAAGGGGATCAGCACGAAGGTCCCCGACCCGATGCCGAAGGGCGCCAGATCGGTGTTCGCGCCCGCACCCGCGGTGACGATCGCGTTGTAGGCCCCGGAGACGCCGAAGAGGCTGGACGAGGCCTTGTCGAAGGCGGTCTGGAAGTCGGTCTGGGAGCTGACGAGCATCAGCACGAACATGACGGCCAGGCCGATGAGACCGATATACAGGCTCCACTTCTGGATCCGCGCGTAGCCCGCCATGCCCAGGGACACCAGGCCGGTCGTCAACACGATGACGATGAGCGAGGTCACGAAGTTGCCGTTGGCGCTCGAGAAGAAGGTGACCGCATCCGTCGAGCCCAGCAGCGCAGCCAATGGCTGCAGGAACTCGACGCGCAGGATCGAGCCGTAGATCGGTGCCCATTGGGCGAGGATGAACCACCAGCCCGTGGCGGCCAGGACGAAGGCGAGGCCGCCCTTGATGTAGCCGAGCACGCCTCCGCCGATGACACCGGCGATCGCGCCGATCAGGGCGAGCGTGTCACCCCCGATGGCCGAGCCGACGAGATACCCGCCCACCCCGACCATCACGGCCCCCGATACGATGCCCGGGATGCCGTCCAGCACGCGGCTCTGCCACACGTAGTCGCCACCGGCCCGTGGCATCACGGCGATCAGGCCCGCGTAGGCCACACACAGGAACGTGACGGCGATGCCCGAGATGACCACCGACGACAGCATCGACCCATCGCCCGCGGACGAGACGTACAGGAAGCTGAAGTACATCCCCAGCGTGACCAGGTTCACCGACATGAACGAGTAGGTGAACGCGTCGAAGCCGGACCAACCCTTGACGAGACCCGTCGCGTTGCGCAGGAACAGCGACGGGGCCTGACTCACGGAAGCCACACTGCTCTCCTCTCTCTCGACCGTTCTGTCAACCGTTGATCAGGACGTATCGCTTGACCGCTCCCTTCTGACCGTCGAGGTCGACGATGGCCGCCTGCAGCACCCCGTCCTCGTAGGCGCTGCCCGGATTCACAGCAAGGGTGCGGCCCAGCTTGACCGCGCCGCGACCCTCATGGATGTGGCCGTGCAGGGACAGCACCGGCTCGTACCTGAGGATGGCGGCCCGCACCGCGTGCGAACCCACGGGGACGATGGCCTGGCCGCCCGCGACGTACTTCATATCGGGCGTCAACTTGGGCGCGCCATCCAGGTTCGAGCCGTACGGCGGGGCATGGAAGTTGAAGATCGCGCGGTGGGGGTCCCGCACGTCGCGCACCAGCCCGTCGATGCGCTCGGCCAGCTGGTCCTCCGGCAGCTCGCGGAAGGTGTTCCACGGCGTCGGGTTGGCCCAGCCGGTGGAGATCAGGTCGAAGCCGTCGAGGGCGATCGTGTTGCCCTCCCCCAGCATGACCGACGCCGCCTGCTCGATGAGCGGGTCGATCTCGAACATGTCGTCGTTGGCCGGCGAGACCACGCAGCGGATGGCGGTCGGCCCCAGCTTGTCGTCGGCCATGCCCATCCAGCGCTGGACGCCGGCGACGATCTCCGCCTTGAAGCGGCGATCGACGAGGGCCGGATCGGCGGCCCAGGCGGCCACCTCGTCCCGGGAGAGTCGCACGGGGTAGTAACCGCGGTCGGAGATGCGGCGCTCCATCGCCACGACCTCCTCCTGCGTCGCGAGCTCGTGGCGCTCGTCCTGGAGGGTGACCTCCCAGCCGGTCGGGGTGGCCACGATGGGCACCATCGCCTTGCCCGTCATGTCACCGCCCATGATCAGTACGTCCGCCTTGTGGAATGCGCCGGCATTCAGGAACTTGCGCCAGCAGACGTCCGACCCGTGGACGTCCGTGACGAAGAAGATCCGCATGCGGCCCTCTCGCTCGAACCTGCCGCCCCCGCCGTGCGCGACAGCATACCGGCCGCTCCACCCCCGTCAAGCACGGATCAGGGCCGTCGGGCGCTCGTACAGGGACGCCGTCGCCTCGTCCCAGGGGCGGCAGCGGGTCCTGAGCGCGACGCGCGTAGACTCACCGCAGGCACGTCCCGTGCATGGCGGTGGTGATGCCCGTACCGGTCGACCCAGACGCATCCTCCACGAGCGGCCGGTCCCGCCTGCGAAGCGTGGGCCTGGCCTTCGTGCTCGCCCTCGCCCTCATCGCGGGGGCGCTGGTCGGCACTGTCGTACGCGGATCCGCAGGCGCGCCGGCCCGCAGCGCAGCCACGTCGCCCGCCGTCGGCCTGGCGACCCTCACCCCGTCGGTGACGTCGACCGTCTCACCGACCGCCAGCCCGGCGGCGACGTCCAGCGCCCAACCAACGGCCAGCCCCGCCCCCACCGTCCAGGCCGGCCCGGTCGATATCAACCTGGCGCCCAACGGGGCGGCCGTCTTCGACAGCCAGCTGACCAAGGAGCTGTGCGCCCCGGCCGGCCTGACGAGCGCCCTCGCCACGATGGGCCTGGTCAAGGCCAGCGACGCGGTCCAGCAGCAGATCGAGAGCCACATCAAGCAGTGGTGGTCATACGATGACTCCCACAACTTCGGCTGGGGTCCCCTGGCCATGACGAAGGCCCTCGCCTACTACGGCGCGCCCGGCTACGTCGTCAAGGCGTTCACGACGCGGGACCAGGCCCTGCGCGCCGCCGGCATCGCCCTGTCGGCGACGCACGAGCCGGTCATCCTGCTGGCCTGGTGGGGCGCACACACGTGGGTCATGACCGGCTATCGCGCCACGGGCAACCTGGCGGCCGATGCCACGGCACGATTCGAAGGCGCCTACATCGTCGACCCCTGGTACCCGCGGGTGAGCTCCATCTGGGGCCACGTCCAACCGCCCGGCCACTTCTACGACATGGCTGGCATGATCCACAACTACATCGCCTGGACGCGGCCCGAGGGTCGCTATCCGACCCGCGATGGCAAGTGGGTGGCGGTGCTGCCGACCATGGCCCGGCCGGGCTCGAACCGCTGAGAGCATCGGGAAACCGAGGCTGCGCACGTAGCGTAGGACAGCGTGAACACCGGGTCGCGCCCCTGACGGCCGTGTTCGACGGAGGTATCTGATGCTTACGACACGCCGGTTCGCCGGCCTCCTGATCGCGTCGCTCGCGCTGGTCGCTGCGTGCTCATCGGGCAGCGCCACGAGCGCGCCGGCCGCGGCCACCCCGACCCCCGCCGCTTCGGCGCCGGCATCGGCGGCCGCCTCGAACGTCACCATCGGCATGGCCAGCACCTCGCTGGGCGCGGTCCTCGTGGGCCCCAACGGGACGACCCTGTACATCCACGCCGGGGACAGCGCGACGAGCTCGACCTGCAACGGCGCCTGCGCTTCGGCGTGGCCCCCGCTCGTCGTGGCCTCCGGCCAGACCGCCGCCCTCGCGTCCGGGGTCAGCGGCACGCTGGGCACCCTGACGCGGGCCGACGGCACCGTCCAGGTGACCTTCGACGGCCGCCCGCTGTACGGCTGGCAGGGTGACAAGGCGCCGGGCGATACGACGGGGCAGAACGTGAACGGCTTCACGGTCGCGCTGGCCAGCGGCGCGCCGGCGGCGAGCCCGTCCTCATCGGGCTACGGCGGCTACTGAGCCGGGTGCGGCGCCCCGCAGGATGGCGCCGTGACGGACACCACGCGCAAGCTTCGCCTGGGACCGGGCCAGCGGCTGCTGGTCATCCAGGCACCACCAGACATCGAGGCGCTCCTGGGGCCATTGCCCCGGGGCGCCTCGTTCTCATCCCGGGACGTGGCCCCGGACGTGACGCTCCTGTTCGCAGTCGATCTCGCGACACTGGAGCGCCACCTGCCGGCCGTGGCGCGCGCCGCCGCCGGCGACCGGATGCTGTGGGTCGCCTACCCCAAGCGTGCTGGCGGCGTGGCCTCCGACCTGGACCGCGACGGCCTGACCGCGGCGAGCGAGCGGATCGCCGCCCTCACCGGCGTGGCGCTCATCTCCCTCGACGCGACGTGGAGCGCGATGCGCCTCCGCCCATCCGCCCGCTACGGTCGCTGACCTGCTACCGGGCGCGTCCGGCCGGCCCAGCCTCCTGCGCCTGGCAGCTGGGACACGTCCCGAACAGCTCCACCCGGTGCGTATCGATGGCGTAGCCGGTGTGCTGCTCGATCTCCTGGACCACGGTTCGGAGACCGCGGTCGTCGTCCACTTCCGCCGTCCGCCCACAACGCTGGCAGACCACGTGGTGGTGGTGGGTGGGTTCGCAGAGCACGTATGCATGCTCGCCGTCGGGCAGATCCAGGCGCTCCACGAGACCCAGCGCCAGGAAGACGTCCAGGGCGCGGAAGATGGTGGCCCGGCCCACGGGCAGGCCGCGCCGCCGGCTCTCACGGACCAGCTCGGGCGCCGTGAAGTGTCCATCGTGCTGGGCCACCATGGTGGCCACCAGGCGACGGGGTTCGGTCCGCTGGTATCCGCCCCTTTCCAGCGCGGCCAGCAATGGCTCGACGGTGCTCATGCCCTGCACGATAGCGCCAACCGCCCGACACCCGGCGCGCTGCTAGGCTGCACGACGTGAAGCCGAGCGAGGTCGACCCTGCCGTCTCGCCACAGCTGGCGCTCGAGGCGCTGGCGGGACTGCTCGAGGCGGCCCAGGCGATGGCCGTCCAGGAGGCGCCGGACACGACGCTCCAGCTGATCGCGGACCGGGCTCGCACGCTGGTCGACGCCCGCTACGCCGCACTGGGCATCGTCGGCTCGAACGGGCGCCTGGAACGCTTCATCACGAGCGGCCTCGATGACGCCGCGCGTGCACGCATCGGTGACCAGCCGCAGGGCCGGGGCCTGCTGGGCCTCATCGTCAGCGGGGGCCGGTCGATCATCGTCGAGGACATCGGCCGGGATCCGCGACGCTTCGGGTTCCCGCCCCACCATCCGCCGATGCACGATTTCCTGGGCGTGCCCGTCACGGTCAAGGGCCGCCCGGTCGGCAACCTCTACCTCACTGACAAGCGCGGCGGCCACTTCACCGAGGACGACCGGCGGCTCGTGGAGGCCTTCGCCCTGCATGCCGGGATCGCCATCGAGAATGCCCGGCTGGTGGCCCAGGTGAACCAGCTGGCAGTCGTGGCCGAGCGTGAGCGGATCAGTGCCGATCTCCACGACGGCCTGATCCAGGAGCTCTACGCCATCAGCCTCCACCTCGAAGATGTCGGCTCCCGGGTCGCCGACCCGGAGGTGGTGGCCATGATCGAGCGATCCATCGACTCCCTGCACCTGGCCATCGCCGACGTGCGCAACTTCATCTACACCCTGGAGCCGGGCCTGCTCGAGGGGGCGGGCCTGCTCGCCGGTCTGGCCGCGCTGGCCGACGACTCACGCCACGACACGTTCCTTGACGTCACGGTCGAGGTTCCCGACCATCCGGTCACGGAGCCGGATGCCACGGTGACCGGCGACCTGCTGGCCATCGCCAGCGAAGCCCTCAGCAACGTGGCGCGCCATGCTCACGCCGCGCGCGCCTGGGTCCAGGTGCGCGATGATGGGGGCGAGCTGCACCTGGTCGTCGCCGACGACGGGGTCGGCATGCAGGCCAGCGGGTCGTCACTGGGCCACCAAGGAGTCCGCAACATGACACGACGGGCGGAACGGATCGGGGGTTCGCTGACCTTCTCGCCCCGCCCCGGTGGCGGGACGCAGGTGGAAGTCAGCCTGCCCCGCCGTCCGTCGGAGGGCGCACGCCCGTGACCGGGGTGGGTGCGGAGACCACCGCCGCGATCCGCCTCCTGGTGGTGGACGACCACGAGGTCGTCCGGCAGGGACTCGTGGCGATGCTCAGCCGGCGCCCGGGCATCCAGGTGGTCGCCGAGGCGGGCACGGTCGTCGAGGCGGTCGCGCAGGCGCGTCGCTACCAGCCCGACCTGGTGGTCATGGACGTCCGGCTGCCCGACGGCTCGGGCATCGAGGCCTGCCGGGAGATCCGCGCCGAGATGCCGGCCACGCGCGTCGTGATGCTGACCAGCTATCCCGATGAGGAGGCTGTCATGTCGGCCATCATCGCCGGGGCGAGCGGCTATCTCCTCAAGCAGATCCGCGCCCGCGACCTGGTCTCCGCCCTGGAGACGGTGGCCCGCGGCGAGTCGCTCCTGGACCCCGCCGTGACGGCGCAGGTCCTCGAGCGCATCCGGCGCATCGCCACCGACGGTGAGCCCGACGAGTACGCCCAGCTGACCCAGCAGGAGCGCCGCATCCTCAGTCTCGTCGCCGAGGGCAAGACCAACCGCGAGATCGCCACGGAGGTCTTCCTCTCGGAGAAGACGGTCAAGAACTACGTCAGCTCGATCCTCTCCAAGCTGAACCTGGAGCGACGGGCCCAGGCGGCGGCGTTCGTCGCCAAGCACCGCTTCCCGGGCGCGCCCGACTGACGATCCGCCTCAGGCGGCGGCCGCATCCTCGTCGGATGTCTCGCGGCCCAGGCCCATCAGGAAGCGCACGAAGAGGAAGCCCCCGGTCAGCGCGAAGAGCACCAGGCTGACCCACAGGATGGGCCACGCCAGCGCGTTCGTGCCGGCATCGGAGGCGGCGGACAGCGCGGCCGGGATGCCGCCCAAGCCGGCGAACGAATCGAGCCGGTCGACCTGGTCGGCAGCCTCGAGCCCGTAGATCTGGGGCACGATGTACAGCACCGACGCGGCCACCATCAGCAGGCTGACGATCCGGAAGGCCTGCGGGTCGTCGTCGGCATCGCGCAGCAGCTTGACGACCAGGGCCCACATCAGCAGGACCGTGGCGAACGGGGCCGTGAGCGGCAATCCCAGCCCGATGTACAGGTTCGGCATCAGGAAGACGATGCTCAGGGTGAGGGTCACGAGCAGCAGCGCATCCCGCATGAGCACGTACGAGAGCCACCACACGTCCCCGCCGAAGCGGAGCGTGAGGGTCCCCAGGAAGCGGATCACGTAGGGGCGGGAGAACTGCAGGATCAGGGTGAAGGTCCACAGCATCGGCAGGACCGCGGCGACTGAGAGGACCAGCCAGCCCTCGCCGCCGTTGACGAGCGCGTCGGTGAAGTCTTGTGCGTTCATGGTGTGCTCCTAGGCCTCCACGGCCTGCGACTTGCGGTCGGTGGCCCGGCGCAGGTTGTAGACGACGGCGGCGATGCCCATGACCCCCACGAGGGCCGCGGAGAGATAGCAGAGGGGCAGGCTCCAGTCCGTGTTCTGGGAGCTGACCATGATCGAGGCGATCTGCTTGGCCGTCGGGTCGTCGATGTTCGTCAGCTGTACGCCCAGGACGTAGGGCACGACGTACAGCGTCGTCCCCAGACCCAGCAGGATGGTCTGCCAGCGGAACCAGCCCAGGTGCGCGTCGCCGCGCGAGACCAACTTCATGAGCAGCACGGCGAAGGCGCAGGCTGCGGCCAGGCCGCCCGTCACCGGCAGGTCCTTTTCGGAGACCACGTCCGGGTAGAAGAAGATGAAGCTGCCCAGGAAGACCTGCACCAGGATGAGGTCGCGCAGCGCGACGTAGACGATCCACCACAGGTCCGCCCCCAGGCGCAGGGTGAACTTGTGCAGGTTCGCGACCATGTACGGCCGCGCCACGTGCAGGGACAGGGCGAGGATCCACAGGGCGACGAGGGCCGCCGCGATGGTGCCTTCGACGAAGCTTTCGCCGGCGTCGAAGAACGCCGAGACCTGATCTGGCGTCATGACCGTCCTCCTGGAGTGGCGACCTCGGCGGTCGCCGTGACTTGCCGGCCCGCGATGACCCGGACGTCACCGCACCGGTGGACCGCATCACAGCGGAAGCAGCGGGCCGCCTCGGCTCGCGCGACGTCCGGGTCGAAGCCCTGCTGGGTGGCCGCGAACGAGCCCGGTTCGAACAGCGGCAACGGCGCGCGGGCCCGGGGCCGGACGGCCAGGTCCAGCGGCAGCGCGTCGGCGGTGGCGGTCCGGTAGCGCACGGCGGCCATCACGGCCGCCTCACCGTCGGGGACGCCCGCCAGATAGCCATGGATGGAACCCGCCGCGCGCCGCCCCGCGGCGACGGCATCGATGATCGTCTTGGGCCCCGACACGACATCACCGCCGGCGAACACGCCCGGCCGGCCAGTGGCAAGTGTGCCCGGGTCCGTGGCGATGGCGGCGGTGGCGGTGACCTCGATGCCAGCGCCCTCCGGCAAGATCGAGGGGTCCGGCTCCTCGCCGATGGCCACCAGGATCGTGCTGGCTGGCACGATGTCGACCGCTGCATCACGCCCGGCGGACGCCCCATCAGCGGTGGAGTCGTCGACGGCCACCTGCCGCCGCACGGCCAGGCCGGTCACGGCCGTGTCGCCGACCACGCGGTCGGGGACACGCTGGAAGACGAACCGGATGCCTTCGCGTTCGGCGGCCTCGACCTCCTCCTGCTGGGCCGGCATGTCCTCGCGGCGGCGGCGATAGACGACCGTCACGCTCGCCGCCCCCGAGCGGAGGGCGGAGCGCGCGGCGTCCATGGCCGTGCTACCGCCGCCGACCACGACCACCGCCCCGGTCAGGGCCGGCGGCTGGCCGATGTTGGTCTCCTTCAGGAAGACCGTGGCGGGGACGACCCCCGGCAGGTCGTCGCCGGGGACGCCCAGGCGGCGGCTGCGCGACGCGCCGGTGGCCAGGAAGATGGCCTTGAAGCCCTGCGCCTCCAGGTCCGCCAGGGTGAAGTCGCGACCCATCACGCTGCCCAGGCGAAGATCGACCCCCAGGTCCAGGATGCGCTGGATCTCCGCCCGCAGGGCGGCCCGCGGAAGGCGGTACTCGGGGATCCCGATGGCCATCATGCCGCCGGGCACGGGCATCGCCTCGAAGACGGTGACCGTGTAGCCGAGCCGGGCGAGGTAGTACGCCGCCGACATGCCGGCCGGCCCGCCGCCGACGATGGCCACCCTGCCATCGCGGATCTGCGCCGGCTTCTCGATGGCGGGCAGGTGGCCGTGCTCGACCGCGAAGCGCTTCAGGGTGCGGATGGCGATGGGCTCGTCGAGCACGCCGCGCCGGCAGGCCGACTCGCACGGCGCGGTGCAGATCCAGCCGCAGACGGTGGGGAACGGGTTGACCTCCGCCGCCACGGCGTACGCCTCGTCGTCCCTGCCCTCGGCGAGGAGGCCGACGTAACGGGCCGCGTCGGTACCCGCGGGGCAGGCGCCCTGGCACGGTGCGATCGGGGCGGGCGCGACCTCGCGATGGCCCAGCCAGGCCGGGCGGGTCACATCGTCACGGGTATGCCAGCGATAGAACGCTGCGAACGGTGACGGATGGTGGGGCTTGCGCCCCTCCCGGGTGACGGCCGACAGCGGCACCCAGCCTTCACCGGGTGTCGCGGCGACGGTGATCGGACCCTGAAGCGGCGCCACGGGTGTCACGCCAGCCACCGTGTCCAGGTGGACCACCGACACCGGGCACTCCTTGACGCACATCGTGCAGCCGATGCATTCACCGGTCTGGACGGGGTACTCCATCATCCAGCGCAGCGGCGCCCCGAAGCCCCCCGACAACTCCACACCGCCTCTCGTGGGGCGGGTCATGTCGAGCGCCTGCACCGGGCAGACGTCCATACAGATACCGCAATTGATGCAGTTGGCGTCGTCGATGGTGATCCGGTAGCCCATCCCGCCCTCCGATTTCGGTGGACCTTACGGGAGGCCGACGCGACCCCGCTGGGCCAAAGGTCACGAACGAAGGGTATTCCGGCCCTTCCCTCGACTGCGTTGAAGGGTCGCCGCCCGGTCGGGCAAAGGGGGGACCTGCGGCCCCCCAGCAGAGGCCGGAAGACCCCTGACCGAGCCCCTCCACGACCGTACGCTCACGCGTAGAGGACGCACCGGCCGGCCGGTCCGTCCATCGAGCGCGCCGAGCTCGACGCTGACGGCCTCGACGAGCCGCGACCGGGATGCGGAGAGGGCACGCTCGTCGCCGTCCCGTCACACAAGGAGATGGTCCATGCACGTCGTGATCATCTGTGACTCCAAGTTCGGCAACACCGAGCAGATCGCGCGGGCCGCGCAGGCTGCCCTGGCCGACGGGAACACCGTGGACCTCCGATCCGCCACCGATGGCGTGGGGGACCTTGCCGGCGTGGACCTGCTGCTCGTGGGCGGCCCGACGCACGCTCACGGCGCCTCGGCCCCTCTCAAGGCAGCCCTCAACGCCCTGCCACGGGGCTCGCTGGCCGGGCTGCGCGCGGCGACGTTCGACACCCGGTACCGCATGTCCCGCCTGCTCACCGGATCCGCGGCGGCCGCTGCCGCCTCGCTCCTGCGGCGAGCCGGGGCGAGCACCGTGGCCCCGCCGGAGAGCTTCTTCGTGACCCGGGGAGCCCAGCCCGAGCTGGAGGCGGGTGAGCTGGAGCGCGTCGCCGCCTGGGCCCTGAGCGCCGCCTGACGGACGCGCCGAGGCCATAGAAGGGCCCGGAGGGGCCGGCGCCGGCGACCGACCAAGTGACGGCGGCCCGGTGGGAGGTCGTCCGCCGCGGACCCGGGAGAGATGCGCGGTGTCGCCCTACGGACCTCGCGCCCGGGAACGTCCCGGAGCCGATGCCCCGGGCAGGATCGATGGCCTGTGCTACACGCCCCTTCGGGCTCGAGCCGAGGCTAGCCATGGCCGACGGACGCGGGGAACGGTCGTCGGTCACGTTCCGGCAGGCCACTCGTCACCATGATGCCGCCGCGCCCGCGGCCGCATCCGCACCAGGGCATGGTCATACGCCGGCCAGGACGCGCCGCACCTCGTGGGCCATCTGGAGGTCCTCGCGGGCCTGGACGACGAAGACACGGACCGGGGCACCGCGGACACCGATCTCGCGGTCCGGCCTTCCGGAGCGCGGAAGGCGCAGGTCGGCCGACCGGTCGTATCGGACGCCGAGGAAGCCCAGGCCCTCGCAGGCCGCCGCGCGGATGGCCGGGGCATGCTCGCCGACGCCGCCGGTGAAGACAAGGACGTCGAGTCCACCCATGGCCGCGGTCATCGCCGCGATCGACGCGCGCAGGCGGTGGAGGTAGACGGCCAGCGCCGTGCCGGCCACGGCCTCGCCGGCCTCCGCCCGGGCGACCACGGCCGCCATGTCGGCGGTACCGCTGAGGCCGAGGAGTCCGGCCCGGTTCTCGAGCGTCGCGGCCATCTCCTGCGCCGGCATGCCCACGTGCTCCTGCAGCCACATGAGCAGCCCCGGGTCGACGCTGCCCGAGCGAGTGGCCATCACAAGGCCCTCAAGGGGCGTGAAGCCCATCGTCGTGTCCACCGAGACGCCCCCGGCGACCGCCGCCAGCGAGGCGCCCGCCCCCAGGTGGCAGATCACCGCGCGGAACGCCGCGGGCGGCCGGCGCAGCAGCTCGCCCACCCGCCTGGTGGCGTACGCGTGCGACAGGCCGTGGAAGCCGTAGCGCCGCAGGTCCCAGCGCTCGCGCCACTCGCGCGGCAGGGCGTAGGTCGTCGAAGCCGCCGGCATCGCCGCATGGAACGCCGTGTCGAAGGAGGCCACGGCGGGCACGTGCGGGTAGATGGCCTTGACGGCCTCCAGGGCATCGATCGACTTGGGCTGGTGGAGCGGGGCCAGGTCGACCAGCTGGCGGAGGTCCCGTTCGACCGTCTCATCCAGGCGTACCGGGCCCAGGTAGCGGCGGCCGCCATGCACGATGCGATGGCCGATGGCGTCGGGCGGCGCCGCGCCACCGAGCGCGCCGGTGAGCGCCGGCCGGTCGACCCGGCCCTGCACCATCGGCAGGTCGTGGCTCGCCAGGAGGCGGTCGCGCGCGTCCAGGCGCCGCAGCTTCAGGCTGCTCGAGCCGGCGTTGACGACGAGGATCTGCCGTGGCGCGTTCATCCGCCGGTGGTCTGGCCCCACGTCCAGTCACGGATCTCGGGCGGATCATCGCCCACCCGACGGGTATAGGCCCGGCACTCGACCCGCCGGTCGGCCATCAGCTGGCGGAGGTGACCGGCGCGTGCGGCCAGGCCGGGCACCCGGTCGATGACGTCCATCACGAGATGGAAGCGGTCCAGGTCGTTGAGCATGACCATGTCGAACGGCGTGGTGGTGGTCCCCTCCTCCTTGTAGCCGCGAACGTGGATGTTGGCGTGGTTCGTGCGGCGGTAGGTGAGGCGATGGATCAGCCAGGGGTAGCCGTGGTAGGCGAACACGACCGGCCGATCGGCCGTGAACAGCGCGTCGAACTCCGTGTCCGAGAGCCCATGGGGATGCTCGCTGGCGGGCTGCAGCCGCATCAGGTCGACGACGTTCACGACGCGGACCTTCACGTCCGGGACGTGCTGCCGCAGCAGGTCCACCGCGGCCAGCGTCTCGAGCGTCGGCGTGTCGCCACAGCAGGCCATCACCACGTCCGGCTCGCCGTCCTGGTCGCTGCTCGCCCAGTCCCACATGCCGATGCCGCGCGTGCAGTGGAGGATGGCCTGGTCCATCGTCAGCCAATCCGGTGACGGCTGTTTGCCGGCCACGATGAGGTTCACGTACTGGCGGCTGCGCAGGCAGTGATCGGCCACCGAGAGGAGGCAGTTGGTGTCGGGCGGCAGGTACACCCGCACGACCTCCGCCTTCTTGTTGACGACGTGGTCGATGAAGCCCGGGTCCTGATGGGAGAACCCGTTGTGGTCCTGCCGCCACACCAGGGATGAGAGCAGGTAGTTGAGTGAGGCGATGGGACGGCGCCAGGGGATCTCGTTGGTCACCTTGAGCCACTTGGCGTGCTGGTTGAACATGGAGTCGATGATGTGGATGAAGGCCTCGTAGCAGTCGAACAGGCCGTGGCGGCCGGTCAGGAGGTACCCCTCCAGCCAGCCCTCGCACTGGTGCTCCGAGAGGACCTCCATCACCCGGCCCTGTGGCGCCTGGTGCTCGTCGGTCGGCAGCAGCCGGCCCTCGAACTGGCGGTCGGTGGTCTCGAAGACGGCGTCCAGCCGGTTGGACGATGTCTCGTCCGGACCGAACAGGCGGAAGGTCGTCGGATTGGCCTTGATCACGTCGCGGATGAACGCGCCCAGGACGCGGGTCGCTTCGCTCGTGGCGGCGCCGGGTGACGCGGCCGGCACGGCGTAGGCGCGGAAATCGGGCAGGGCCAGGTCGCGCAGCACCAGGCCGCCGTTGGCGTGCGGGTTGGCGCTCATGCGGCGGTAGCGCTTGGGGGGCAGGCCGGCCAGCTCGGGCACCAGGCTGCCTTGCTCATCGAACAGCTCCTCTGGCCGGTAGCTGCGCAGCCACGACTCCAGGAGGCGAAGGTGCTCCGGGTTGGTGCGCACCTCCGCGAGCGGCACCTGGTGGGAGCGCCACGTGCCCTCCACTGGGAGCCCGTCGACGACCGCCGGTCCCGTCCAGCCCTTGGGGCTGCGCAGCACGATCATCGGCCAGCGCGGCCGTCCGGTCTCGCCCTCCTCCCGTGCCGCCCGCTGGATGCGCTGGATCGTGGCGATGACCTGGTCCATCACGGCGGCCATGTCCTGGTGTGCCTGCGCCGGCTCCGTCGCGGTGATGAAGACCGGGTCATGGCCATAGCCCTGCAGCAGGGCCCGCAACTCGTCGTCGGGGATGCGCGCCAGGACCGTCGGGTTGGCGATCTTGTAGCCGTTGAGGTGCAGGATCGGCAGGACCGCGCCATCACGGACCGGCGACAGGAACTTGTTGGAGTGCCAGCTCGTCGCGAGCGGCCCCGTCTCGGCCTCGCCGTCGCCGATGACGCAGCAGACGACCAGGTCGGGGTTGTCGAAGGCGGCCCCGTAGGCGTGTGACAACGCGTAGCCCAGCTCGCCGCCCTCGTGGATCGAGCCAGGCGTCTCGGGTGCGACATGACTGGGGATGCCACCCGGGAAGGAGAACTGGCGGAACAGCCGGCGCATGCCCTCCAGGTCGGGCGTGATATCCGGGTAGACCTCGCTGTACGTCCCCTCCAGGTAGGCGTTGGCGACGAGGCCGGGCCCGCCGTGACCGGGGCCGGTGACATAGATGGCGTTCAGGTCCCAATCGCGGATGACGCGGTTCATGTGCGCGTAGATGAAGTTGAGGCCCGGCGTCGTGCCCCAGTGCCCCAGCAGGCGCGGTTTCACGTGCTCGGGCGACAGCGGCACGCGCAGCAGCGGGTTATCCAGGAGGTAGATCTGGCCGACCGAGAGGTAGTTGGCCGCCCGCCAGTAGGCGTCGAGGCGCTGCGCCTCCTCGGGGGCGAGGGTCGGGTC
This sequence comes from Candidatus Sulfotelmatobacter sp., assembly GCA_035622975.1. GTDB lineage: Bacteria > Chloroflexota > Limnocylindria > Limnocylindrales > CSP1-4 > DASPUH01. The sequence goes on along the minus strand of DASPUH010000155.1, from coordinate 11,879 downwards.
AGGCGTGGATCGCACGGTCGCCGCCGAGGGTACCGCGGCGCAGGAGGAACCACTTGGCCGCCTCCACCAGGGCCAGGTAGCAGGCGACGAGCACGGGCAGCACGACCCAGAAGAGCGGCGGCAGCGCGGCGAAGCCCAGGATCCCGCCCAGCGGGCTGATGGGCAGCAGGATCGCCACGGCCACCGCGGCGACCGCCGCCGCCGCCAGCCAGGGACTCGGCCGGCTGCGCCAGAACGGCACCCGGCCGGTCCGGATGACGAAGATGACGAGGACCTGCGTGGCGAGCGATTCGATGAACCACCCGGTGTGGAAGGCGGCCTCAGCACTGCCCAGCCCGGCCAGCAGCAGGCCGAAGGTGACGTAGTCGAAGACGGAGGAGATCGGGCCGAAGACGACCATGAAGCGCTCGATGCCGCCGATGTCCCAGCGCGCCGGCTCCCGCTCCGTCTCGGGGTCGATGGTGTCGGCCGGGATGGCCGTCTGCGACGCGTCGTAGATCAGGTTATTGAGCAGGATCTGGCTCGGCAGCATGGGCAGGAAGGGCAGGATCAGGGCCGCCCCGGCCATGCTCAGCATGTTGCCGAAGTTGGAGCTGGTGCCCATGCGGATGTACTTCAGCGTGTTGCCGAACGTGCGCCTGCCTTCACGGACGCCCTGGGCGATGGCCGAGAGGCTCGCCTGCAGGAGGATCACGTCGGCCGCCGCGCGCGCCACGTCCGTGGCGTTGTCGACGCTGATGCCGACGTCCGCGACGTGCAGCGGCGGGGCGTCGTTGATGCCGTCGCCCAGGTAGCCGACGACCGCGCCGCGTTCCTGGAGGGCCCGGATGACGCGCAACTTCTGGTCCGGGTCCACGCGAGCGAAGATCGTGGCGTCCTGGGCTCGCGCCACGAAGGCGGTCGGGCTCAGGGCCTGGATCTGGTCGCCGGTGAGGACTGCTCGCACCGACAGGCCGACCGCCTGGGCGACGGCGCGGGCGACCAGTTCATCGTCCCCGGTGACGATGCGCAGGTCGACGTCCAGCGTCCGCAGCTCCTGCAGCGTGGCGGCGATGTCGGCCTTGGGTGGGTCGTTGAACAGCAGCAGGCCCTCGTACACGAGGTCGCGCTCGTCCGCCGCGTCGAGGGCGGGCCCCACGCCGTCCGACCGGGTGGCGACGGCGATCGCCCGCTGGCCCTGGGCCGCGGCCGCCGCGATCTGCGCCTCCACCGCCGTCCGGCCGGGCGCCTCCAGCGGCTGGGGCGCCAGGCCCGGGCCGCGCACCTGCGTCGAACGCGCCAGGACCGCCTCGGGGGCGCCCTTGCAGACCAGCACGGGCGATCCGTCGGGGCGGGTGAGGACGACGCTCAGGCACCGCCGCTGGAAGTCGAAGGGCAGCTCGGCGACCTTGCGGTAGGCGTCCGCGTCGGCGGGCCCGGAGGCCGCGGCCAGGATGGCCGCGTCGAGCGGATTGGTGAAGCCGGACTCGAAGTGGCTGTTCAGCCAGGCCGCCGCCACGGCCCCGGGGGCGGCCTGCCCGTCTCCCGCGATCGCACGCACGAGCGACAGGCGGCCCTCCGTCAGCGTGCCCGTCTTGTCGGTGCACAGGACGGTCATGCTGCCCAGGTTCTGGATGGCCGGCAGCCGCCGGACGAGGACGCCGTGGGACGCGAGCGCGCGGGCGCCGCGGCTCAAGTTGACCGTGACGATCGCCGGCAGCAGTTCGGGGGTCAGGCCCACGGCCAGGGCAAGGGCGAACAGGAACGAGTCCAGGAGCGGCCGCTGAAGGGCGACGTCGGCCGCGAAGACCCCCATCACGAGCAGCAGGATCACCCGCGCGATCAGCAGTCCGAAGCGGCGGACGCCGCGCTCGAAGTCGTTGCGCGGCGGTCGTTCTTCCAGGCGCCGGGCGATGAGGCCGTACTCGGTCCGCGGGCCGGTGGCCACGACCACGGCCCGGCCGGTGCCGCTGATGACGCTCGTGCCGAAGAAGACGAGGTGGTCGCGGTCGCCGGTCGCGGGCGCGCCGTCGTCCGGCGCCGCGCCAGGGGCCGATCCGGCGCCCGCCTCGACCGACTTGGCCACCGGGGCCGATTCGCCGGTCATGGCCGACTCGTCGACGAACAGGTGGTTCGTTTCCAGCAGGCGCCCGTCAGCGGGCACGACGTCGCCGGCCGCCAGCAGCACCACGTCGCCGACCACGAGGTCGGCCACCGGCACCTCCGTGGGTGTGCCATCGCGGACGGCCGTCGCCTGCAGCGCCAGGCGCGCTCGCAGGGCCTGCACCGCGCTCGCCGACCGGGCTTCCTGCACGAACCCGAGGCCGGCCGAGACGACCACGATGGTCAGGATGATCCCGGCGTCGACGCGGTCGCCGACCACGACGCTGATGGCGCTGGCGGCCACCAGCAGCAGCACCAGCGGGCTGGCGAACTGGCCCAGCAGGATGCGGGCCACCGTCCGCTGGCCGCGTTCAGGAAAGGCGTTGGGGCCGTCGACGCGGAGCCGCTCGGCCGCGGCGGCCGCGGTCAGGCCAGATGGAGCGGGCGGGACGAGCTCAGCCGCCTGGGTGCCTCCTCAGGCGGCGAGGATACCGCGGGTCGGCGGGCCCTAGTGGGCGACCACCGTCGTCACGTGAGCCAGCTCGACGACGGCGCCCGAGACGCTCGGGCTGAGCGGGCTCAGGTGGGCGGCATGACCGCGCGTGCCCATGTAGACCGCGTCGTAGCCCTCCTCGTCGGCCACCCGCCGGATCGAGCCGGCCGGATCGCCGAAGCGGATGTGGACCTCCGGATCGAAGCCGCGGTCACACAGGTAGCCCACCGCCTGCTGGATGATCGTCTCGGGGTCGTGCAGCTCGGGCGTGCCCACGATCACCAGGTCGACCTGCGCGTCCTCCACCTGGCCCACCTCGGCCGCCTGCTCCAGGGCCCGGAACGCTGGTTCGGAGCCGTCGTACGCCACAAGGATCCGTTCGAGCGCCATCGCACGCCTCCTTCACGTACCGGTCCCGCGAGGCACACGCCGACCCCCGCGGACGCCTCCACGGTGGCCGGCCTGAACAGCCGTGACCAGCGTCGGAGGTCCCGGGTCGGGGTGACCAACGTCACCGACCAGGCCGGGTGGCGAGGACCCGGCACCTCAGGCCGAGGCGAGACCCAGCCCCACGAGAAGCGCCCGGCCTTCCTGCCAGGCGGCCGGATCCGAGGCACGGACGCGCAGCGCCTCGTGACGGACGGTGGCCGCCAGGCGGGCATCCGGCGCGTCAAGGGCGCGCTCGGCGGCGAGCCTCGGTTCGAGATCGGCCAGCATCGCCGCGTATACGGCCAGGGGGCTGGTGGCGGCGACCAGGGCTTCAGCGCCCGAGGTGAAGTCGATGGGCACCATGATGCGAGCGAAGAAGCACTCCGCCTCGGCGGCGCGGACATCGGGCGGCTGGTCGCGGCCCGTCCAGCGCAGGATGGGAGCCGGCGAGGCGAACTGGGCCATCAGCGTGCCATCGGACGCGTGTCCCAGCGTGATCGTGCCCCCGAAGGTGACGTAGGTGCTGAAGACCGAGAGGCGGTCGAAGACGCGGATCGTGCCCCAGGCGAACGGCGCGCCACCGATCTCGAGGCTGCCACGGTCCAGGCGACGGCGGACGCCGCGCCCGGCCGCCGCCACCCAGTAGAGCAGCCAGTCGGGCTCGAACTGGCGGTCATGGTGCTCGCGGCGCAGGGCCACCAGCAGCAGGTTCGCCGCCTGGCGGGCGGCCGGATCGGCCTCCATCAACCGCACGCCACGGTCTCCGACGAGGGCCAGGGCGGCATCAGCCGACAGGGGTGCTTCAGGGACGACCCGGCCGGCAGCGGCGGGGGTCATGACGGGGGGCGCCATGTCCTGACGGTAGGGCCGATGCCCGATCGGGGCCAGAGCCCGTGGTCACGCTCGCCGGTGACGAACGGCCCGCGGCGTGTCATGCCAGGTGCAGCTCGCGCGCCTCGTGGCGGAGGCGGTCTCGGTGCTCCGGGTGGGCCACGGCGATGAGGGCCTCCGCCCGCTCGTGGAGGCTGCGACCGAACAGCTCGGCGACTCCCCATTCCGTGACGATGGTGGGCGCGTGGGCCCGGGTCGTCACGACCCCGGCCCCGTCCTGCAGCGTGGCTACGATGCGCGAGCGGTCACGGGCCGTCGAGGGCAGCGCGATGATGGCGCGGCCCGCCTCGGCCAGGGACGCCCCGCGCACGAAGTCGTGCTGGCCGCCCACGCCGCTGAACATGCGGTGGCCGATCGAGTCGGCCACGACCTGGCCCGTGAGGTCGACCTCGATGGCCGAATTCACGGCCACCATGTGGCTGAAGGTCCGGATGACGGCCGTGTCGTTGGTGAAGTCGACCGGCCGCATCTCGACCATCGGGTTGTCGTTCACGAAGTCGTACAGGCGCCGGCTGCCCATCATGAAGGCGCACACGATCTTGCCCCGGTTGCGCTCCTTGCGGGCGCCGGTGACGACGCCGGCCTCGACCAGGTCGACCACGGGGTCGGTGAACATCTCGGTGTGGATGCCCAGATCATGCTTCCCGCCGAGCGCCGCGCCGACCGCCGACGGGATGGCGCCGATGCCCAGCTGCAGCGTCGCCCCGTCGGGCACCAGCTCGGCCACGAAGTGGCCGATGCGGCGCTCCGTCTCGCCGATCTCGGGCAGCTTGAGCTCGTGGGGCGGCTCGTTCACCTCGACCGCCAGATCGATGCTGCTGACGTGGATGAAGCTCTCGCCCAGTGTCCGCGGCAGGGCCGGGTTGAGCTGCACGATCACCTGTCGCGCGGCGGACATGGCCGCCGGGATGGCCTCGACCGAGGTGCCCAGGGAGCAGAAGCCGTGACGGTCGGGCGGGGTCACGTTGAGGAACACGGCATCGAGCGGCAGCAGCCCGCGCCGGAAGAGCCTGGGCACGTCCGACAGGAAGACCGGCACGTAGTCGGCCCGGCCGTCGTTCACGGCCCCGCGCGCGTTCGGGCCGATGAACAGCGAGCGGTGGCGGAAGTGACCGGCCATCTGGGGCGCCAGGTGCGGCGCGGGCCCCTCGATGTGCAGGTGCACGATCGACACGTCCTGCAGTTCCGGCCCGCGCGCCACGAGGGCGGCGAGGAGCACCTCGGGGGTCGCCGCGGCGCACTGCAGGTAGATCTGGTCGCCGGAACGGATCCCGGCCACGGCCTCCGCCGCGCTGACCACGCGCATGTTCGCTCCTTGGCTCGGGCGCCAGCCTGTGGCACCGCGGTGCAGAGCATGGTTCGCCGTCGCCGCGGGCGCGCGGGTCGTCCGCCCTTTCCACAACGGGCCGGACGGCCCTGCCCATGCGGGCAGCGTCGACCCATGATGGCTGCAAGACCGCGAGCCCGTCTCGCCCGAATCGGGCCAGGCCCGCCTCGGGGTCCCGAGGTGATGACCATGCGACTGCTGCTGGCGACCGATGGTTCCCCATCCGCTGAACGCGCCCTGCAGCTCCTTGTCCAGGAGCCGTGGCCCACGCCGTCCGTGGCGCGGGTCGTGACCGTCCTGGACGAGGTCGCCATGAGCGCCGGCAATCCCTGGCCGATCGTCGCTCCGGTAGCCCCGTTCGACATCGACGAGGTGGCCCGGGCGGCCGCCGCGGCCACGCTCGAGCATGCAGTCGCGCGGCTCCGCCCGGTCATGCCGACCGAGTCGGTGATCCTGGCCGGGCGTCCCGCGCAGCTCATCGCCGACGAGGCGCGGCGGTGGGACGCCGACGCCATCGTGATCGGCAGCCGGGGCCACGGGCCGCTCTCGTCGATGGTCCTGGGGTCAGTCTCGGCGGAGGTCATCGACCTGTCCGACAGGCCCGTTCTCGTGGCGCGGGGCGACATGGTCCGCGGCATCGTGCTGGGTGTCGACGGCTCGACCGGGGCCGAGCGGGCGGTCGACCTCGTCCTCCATTGGCGCCCCTTCCGCTTGACGCCGATCCATGTCGTCTCGGTCGCGCCGTCCCTCTTCCCGTGGTGGGTCGGGATGGCCGAAGCCGGCGGCGTGACCACCGTGCCGCAGCTCATGGCCTCCGAGGAGGCCACCCGCGCCGACGAAGCGGAGCTCGTCCAGGCGACCGTGGAGCGGCTCGTCCGGGCCGGCTACCGAGCGACCGGCAGCGTCCGCGAGGGGGACGCCGCCGACCAGCTCATCAAGGCCGCCGAGGCGACGGGCAGCGACCTGATCGTCGTGGGCACGCGGGGCAGGACCGGCTTGACCCGCCTCGTGCTGGGCAGCGTGGCGCGCAACGTCGTGACGCATGCCCCGTGCTCGGTGCTGGTCATCCACCCGCCGCGCGTCGGGGCCAGCGGCGGGCGTTCGGCCGAGCCCGGCGCGAGCGACGCCCGCACCGGCGAGCCGCTCGCCGTGACCGGGGCGCCACGCCACTGACGCACCCACGCCGCGGGCGGCGCCCCGGCGTTGGCGCCGCGCTCGGGCGTTGGCGCGCTCGGGCGTTGGCGTTGCGGCCGATCGGGCGTTGGCGTTGCGGCCGATCGGGCGTTGCGGCTAGCGCTCGTAAGGGCGGAGGAACGCGTCGGCAAAGGCCGATCCAGGCCGTTCCAACGCCGTTGGTTGCGCCTGGCGGCAGGGATGACGTCGGAAGGAGCCGTGCTCCGTCGTTAGCGCCGCCTGGCGCAAAGCTCGACGAAGATCCCGACGGCCAAAGCCGGCGGCCCGACGCACAAAGCCCGACCGCCAAAGCCAGCGGCCCGACGCGCAAATCCCGACGGGCCTGCAATCCCGACGGGCCTGCACAGCCGGCGGCCCGGCCAGCCGCGGCCGGGGCGAGGATCCGGCAAACCCCACGGCGCGGCACGGCCGACGAGCCGATGACGGGGGCACGACTCGCCCCCGATCACCTCACACCGAGACGGCCTCCGGGCGCTCCACGCGCGCCGGCACCTTGATCTCCTCGGGCGCCGCGACCCGGAGCGGCTCGCGGACGACGAGGACCGACGTCGCCGTGTGGAGCAGCACGTTGCGAGCCACGCTGCCGAGCAGCAGGCGCGTCAGGCCGGTGTGGCCGCGGCTGCCCATCACGATGAGGCCCGAGTCGAAGTTCTCGGCGGCCAGGATGATCTCGTGCGCCGCGTCGCCCGTGCCGATCGACCAGCGAACGGCATAGCCGCTCTCATCGAGTCGGCGTGCGGCGTTGGCCGCGGTCGCTTCGGCCCGCCAGCGGTCCTCGACCAGCCGGGCCTCGGCCGTCTCGACCGGGCGGTCGGCCCCTTCCGACAGGGGCAGAGTCATGGGCAGGTCAGGGCCGGGGGCGACGCTGAGGACCTCGATCGGGTGCCCGGCAAGGAAGCGGTTGGCGATGAGGTAGCTGACCGCCCCGTCGGCGGAGGGAGAGCCGTCGACGGCCACGAGCACCGATCCCGCCGCGGCGCGCCGCACGACCAGCACGGGGCACGGCGCGTGGTCCACGACCTCCGCCGAGACCGACCCCAGCAGCATCGAGCGCAATCGCCCCCGCCCGCGGCTGCCGACGATGACGAGCTCGGCTCGCAGGTCGGCGGCCAGCTCGACCAGGACGGTACCGGGCCGGCCCGCCGGGGTCGTGCGCCGCACGATCCGCGAATCGCCGGCCAGGGAGGCGGCCGCGGCATCGAGCATGCCCTCGAACTGGTGGCGCGCGGGGCCGGCATCGGTGGCGGAGGCGACCACGCCGACGACGTCGATGATCGAGCCACTCGGCCAGGCGAGCGATGCCGCGAGCTCGCTTGCGGCGAGGGATGAGGGTGACCCATCGAGGGCCAGCAGGGCACGCATCGAAGGCTCCTTCCAACGGGCCGGTTCGACCGGCCATCGCGAGCATGGGCGCCGGACGGCCCGCGAACGACCGCCGAGGGTCACCGGGACGCGTGACCAATGGCCCTCGATGCGCTCCGGCGCGGCCCGCAGGATGGGCCCATGAGTTCTTCCACACGTGCCCTGCTCAGCAAGACGCGCTTCGCCGCAGGTATGTCGCCCGATGTGTGCAAGCGCCTGGCGGCGCTGGCCGAGGTGGCGGACGTGCCCGCGGGCAGCCAGGTCATCCGGGAAGGCGAGCCGATCGCCGCCCTCGGCGTCGTCGTCAGCGGGCGGATCGCGCTTCGGCTGAACGTGCCCGGCGTCGGCCCGCAGACGATCCTGACCGTCGACGACGGCGATGTCTTCGGCTGGTCGGCGGTCATGCCCGGCTCGCGCTCCACGTCGACGGGCACGGCGCTCGTCCCCACCCAGGCCCTCATGTTCGAGCGCGAGCGCCTGCTGGCCGCCATGGCCGAGGACTGCGAACTCGCCAGTGCCGTCTACCAGCGCATGCTCAAGGTCGTCGCGCGGCGGCTTGCCGCGACGCGGGTCCAGCTGCTGGACCTCTATCGCGTCGGTCACGCCTCATGACGCTCGACACCGGGCGGTTCCTGCCGCGCGACGAACTGGAACATCTCTTCACCGCTCTCCAGGCCGACGGGCGGCGCGTCGTCGGGCCGACCGTCGTCGACGGGGCCGTGGTCTACGACGAGTTGACCTCGCCCGCCCAGCTGCCGGTGGGCTGGGAGTCCGACACGGCCCCTGGCAAGTACCGCCTTCGGGAGCGGGGCGGCGAGCGGGCCTTCGACTACACGATCCCCGTCACCAGCTGGAAGCGCTTCACGCATCCGGCGATCGTGCCGCTGACACGCGGCCGGCGCGATGAGGGTCAGGTCCTTGTGGAGTCGGTCGTCCCCGAAGCGCCGCGCCTGGCCTTCGTGGGCGTCCGGGCGTGCGAAGTGGCGGCCCTCGCCATCCAGACCCGCGCGATGCGGGCCGGTCCCCTCGGCGACGCCGATCACGCGGCTCGCGACGAGGCGGCCCTCGTGGTGGCGGTCGAATGCGCCACTTCCACCAGCACCTGCTTCTGCACGTCGATGGGCACCGGTCCGGAAGTCAGGGAGGGCGTCGACATCGTCCTCTCCGAGCTCGATGACGGGTACGTGGTGCGCAGCGGGACGCCCGCCGGGGCGCGACTGGTCCAGGGCCTCGGGCTGCGACCGGCCGCGGCGGCCGAGACGGCCCGCGCCACGGCGCAGGTGGCCGCCGTGCGCCAGGCCATCGGTGACCCGGTAGCGGCGGAAGGCCTGCCCGGGCGCCTGCGCGCCGCCCTCGATCATCCGCGCTGGGACCAGGTGGCCGAGCGGTGCTTGGCGTGCGCCAACTGCACCCTCGTCTGCCCCACGTGCTTCTGCACCAGCGTGGCCGTGGCCTCCGATCTCGACGGGGTCGATGGCAGCACGACCCGCACCTGGGACAGCTGCTTCAGCCTGGGCTTCGGCCGGGTGGCCGGTGAGGCGAACTTCCGGCCCCGGGTCCGCGACCGCTATCGCCAGTGGCTGACCCACAAGTTCTCGACCTGGTGGGACCAGTTCGGCTCGACCGGCTGCGTCGGCTGCGGCCGCTGCATCGCCTGGTGCCCGGTGGGCATCGACGTGCGCGACGAGCTGCGCGCCATCGCCCCGGCCGACGCCCCGGTCGGACCCATCCCCTGGCCGCGGTCGCCGGCCGCCGGCCGCGCCCCGGCGTCGCTGGCGACGGTGCTGCCAGCCACGCACGCGGTGGCCACGGTGCGGGCCCTCGCGGCGGAGACGGCCGACACCACCACGCTCCGCCTCGCCTGCAGCGACCCGGCGATCCTGGCTGCCCAGCCCGGCCAGTTCGTGATGGTCGAATTGCCTGCCTTCGCCGTCCCACCCATCTCGATCTCCCGGATGCTGCCCGATGGACTCGAACTGACCGTCCGGGCCGTCGGCCCGGCCACGTCCGCCATCACCAGCCTCCCGCTTGGGGCCGAGATCTCGCTGCGCGGACCGATGGGCCGCGGCTGGCCGGTCGCCGAGGCATACGGGCGCGACGTCGTGATCGTGGCCGGCGGCATCGGCCTGGCTCCGCTCCGCCCGCTGATCGACCGGATCCTGACCGAGCGGCCGCGGTTCGGCGCCGTGCGCCTCTACCTGGGGGCGCGGACGCCGCAGGACCGCCTCTTCGTGCATGAGATGCATGCGCTGGCCGGTCGCGCCGACCTGCAGGTCACCGAGATCGTCGATCGGGCCGGGCCGGAGTGGACCGGTCGCGTCGGCGTCGTGACGCAGCTCTTCGACCAGGCCACCTGGAACGGCGCCCGGGTCACCGCCTACGTCTGCGGGCCGGAGCGGATGATGCAGGCCACGGCCGCGACGCTGGGTCGCCTCGGCGTCCGGCCCGCGGCGACCTGGCTGACCCTCGAGCGCAACATGGCCTGCGGCGTCGGCACGTGCGGTCACTGCCAGCTGGGGCCGTTCTTCGTCTGCCGTGACGGGCCCGTCTTCTCGCTGGCCGGACTCGGTGACGCATTCGGCCGGGAGGGCCTCTGATGACCAGCCAACCGTGGGCTGCACCGGTCCGCCACTCGCCCCGCGCCACGGCGCCCCGGCGGCCGCGCATCGGCGTGGTCAAGTTCGCCTCGTGCGACGGCTGCCAGCTGACGCTCCTGGACCTGGAGGACGAACTGCTCGCGATCGCCGAGCGGGTGGACGTGGTGGAGTTCGCCGAGGCCACCTCGCGCCGCTCCGCCGGCCCCTTCGACGTCCTGTTCGTGGAGGGCTCCATCAGCACCGAGGAGCAAGCCGAGGAGATCGTCCGGCTGCGGGCCGTGAGCACGCGGCTCATCACCATCGGCGCGTGCGCCACCGCCGGCGGCATCCAGGCCATCCGCAACTGGTTCGACCATGACGCGATCCGCTCCGCGGTCTACCCGCAGGCGGAGTTCGTGGAGTCGCTGGCCATGGCCCGGCCGGTGGCGGACTTCGTGGCCGTGGACGGCGAACTGCGCGGCTGCCCCATCTCGCCGGCCCAGCTCCGCGAGTTCCTCATCGCCCTGGTGACCGGCCGTCGGCCACAGCTGCCCGACGAGGCGGTGTGCCTCGAGTGCAAGCGGCGGGGTGTCGTGTGCGTCGCGGTGGCCAGGGGCGTGCCCTGCCTGGGCCCGGTCACCCGGACCGGCTGCGGCGCGATCTGCCCGGCCTACGGCCGCGGCTGCTACGGCTGCTTCGGCCCCCGGGAGGCGGCCAACACCGCCTCGCTCGCGGCCTGGTTCTCCGACGACCGGTCGGCCCACGAGGTGGCTCGCCTGTTCTCGGGCTTCACCGCCTGGTCAGGCCCGTTCCGCGCGCAGATCGACGCTCACGGCGGCCCGCCCGGTCCCGGGGAGCCCCAGCGGGAGCTGCAGGATGCATGACACCGGCCTGCCCACCGGCACGAGCGGCGACCTCGTCGTCGACATCGCCGGCCTGACCCGCGTCGAAGGCGAGGGGTCACTCCGCCTGCGCGTCCGTGACGGAGCCGTCGAGGAGGCGCATCTCGAGATCTTCGAGGCGCCCCGCTACTTCGAGCGGCTCGTCGTGGGCCGAACCCCCGACGAGGTCATCGACATCGTCGCGCGCATCTGCGGCATCTGCCCGGTGGCCTACCAGATGACCGCCGTGCACGCCTTCGAGCACGGCCTGGGCATCCCCATCGACCCCCAGGTGCGAGCCCTCCGCCGCCTGCTCTACTGCGGCGAGTGGATCGAGAGCCACGCCCTCCACGTCTATCTGCTGCACCTGCCTGACTTCCTGGGCTACGCCAGCGCGCTCGAGCTGGCGCGGGATCATCGCGCCGCGGTGGAGGCCGGCCTCAACCTCAAGAAGGCCGGCAACCGCATCGTGGAGCTCATCGGCGGCCGGGCCATCCACCCGGTCTCGGTCCGCGTGGGCGGCTTCTCCCGCACGTTCCGCAAGACCGAGATCACGTCGCTCCGCGAGCCGCTGGCCGCGGCCCTGGAGATCGCCCTGGCGACGGTCGACCTGGTGGCCGGCCTGGTCCCGCCCGACTTCCAGC
>DASPUH010000154.1:0-16793 GCA_035622975.1 Candidatus Sulfotelmatobacter sp. | reverse complement strand
TCGCTCGTGGTGATCCGCCGATCGTCGAGGCGCAGGCCGCCCTGCTCGATGGCCCGCCGGGCCTCGCCGTTCGAACGGTACAGGCCGGTCGCGACAAGGAAGGGCAGGAGCCCCGACCGAAGCTGCGCGGCCGTGAACTCGAAGCCGTCGGCATGCGTGTGCAGCTCCGCCAGCACCTCCGGGTCCTCCAGCGGCGCGTCACCGAAAGCCGCCGCCGCGACGCGCACCTGGCGCTCGGCCGCGGCGCGCCCGTGGACGCGCTCGGTCAGGTCGAAGGCGAACGCCCGCTGCGCGGCGCGAGCCTCGGGATGAGCTGCCTGCTCCGCCTCCAGGGCCTCCACCTCCTCCCGCGGCATGAGCGTCAGCCAGCGCAGCAGCCGCCCGATGAGCTCGTCCGGCTGGCCGACCGCGTACTGGTAGAAGTCGTACACGCTGGTGAGCGAAACGTCGAGGAACACCGAGCCCTTGGCCGTCTTGCCCATCTTCTGGCCCTGCAGGTTCAGCAGCAGCGGGCTGCACAGGCCGAACACGGTCGCCGCATCGCCCTCGGCGCGCCCTTCGACCCGGCGGATGAGGTCCATCCCGGCAGCGATGTTGCCCCACTGGTCCGAGCCGCCCATCTGGAGGTCGACCCCATGGTCGCGGTGGAGGACCAGGTAGTCGGTCGCCTGCAACGTCTGGTAGGCGAACTCGGCGAACGAGAGGCCGCCGCCCAGGCGCTGCTGCACGGACTCCTTCTCCAGCATGGCGGCCACCGTGAAGTGCTTGCCGATCTGGCGCAGGAAGTCCAGCAGGCGGTACTCGCCCAGCCAGGCGCGGTTGTCCAGCAGGATCGCCGCGTGTGGCCCCGGCGTGAAGTCCAGGAACCGGCCCAGCTGCTCCCGCAGCGCAGCGCGGTTGCGGTCCAGCACCTCGTCATCCAGCAGGTTCCGCTCGGCGCTCGTGCCGGACGGGTCACCGATCATGCCCGTGCCGCCGCCGACGAGGGCCACCGGGACGCTCCCCGCCCGCTGCAGGTGGGTCAGCAGGAAGACCTGGACGAGGTGGCCCACGTGGAGCGACGGACCCGTCGGGTCGATGCCCACGTAGGCGCGGATGGGGCCGCGCGCCAGCCGCGCCTCCAGGCCGTCGGAGACGAGCTGGGCCATGCCGCGCCAGCGCAGCTCGGGCAGAAGATCGGCAACGGGCATGCTTCGGTCGCCCTCCGGCGGGGGGAGCGGCCCGATCGGGCGCGCCGGGTAACTATGCTAGAGTCCCGCCCGAAATGCAGACCAGCCTCGCACGGCGCCAGCAGCGTCGCCTGAACGGCGGCCGGCGCCGGGGCGGTGGCGGTGCTCGCGCCGTCGCTGTCGGTCTCCCCCTCTTCCTCTTCGGCACCATGGCAGCGTTCGCCATCGTGGCCTTCATCGGGGTGGTCGGCGCGTACGCCTATTTCAGCAACGGCCTGGCCGATCCCACGCAGCTGAACTCGATCGTGTTCAACGAGGAGTCGACGATCTACGACCGCACCGGGACGGTCGTCCTGGCCACGTTCGGCACGGAGCGCCGCCAGACCGTCACCTTCTCGGAGCTCTCGCCAGCCATCCTCGACGCCACGACGGCCATCGAGGACCACACCTTCTGGACCAATGCCGGCTTCGACCCGGTGGGCATCCTCTCCTCGCTCAGGGACACGCTGCAGGGCAACCCGCGCGGCGGCTCCACGATCACGCAGCAGCTGGTGCGCAGCCGCCTCCTGGACCCCGCCCTGGTCCAGGATCCCAGCCGGACGGTCGAACGCAAGATCAAGGAGATCATCCAGTCCATCCGGCTGACCCAGGCCTTCCCGGGTGTCGACGGCAAGCAGAAGATCATCACCGACTACCTCAACCAGAACTTCTACGGCAACAACAACTACGGCATCGAGGCGGCGGCCCAGAACTACTTCGGCGTGTCCGACCTGAGCAAGCTGACCCTCGCCCAGGCGGCCATCCTGGCGGGCATCCCGCAGTCGCCGACGGCCTACGACCTGGTGCGCAACGCGGTCACCCAGGACGGCAAGCTGGTGGTGCCCCAGGACTCCCCGCCGGTCCTGCGGCGCAACGAAGTGCTCAACGCGATGCAGACCTACGGGACCCCCATGACCGACGCGGCCGGCAAGGCGTACACCGCGGCCGACTACGCCGCCGCCGCAGCTGAGCCGGTCATCCTCGCGCCGCAGACGGTCCCCGACTGGAAGGCGCCGCAGTTCGTATGGGCCGTCCGCCAGCAGGTGACCGATGAGCTCTGCGGCGCCGGCGTCGAGACATGCCCGCAGCTGGAGGCCGGCGGGCTGAAGATCATCACGACCCTCGACTGGCGCCTCCAGCAGATCGCCGAGAAGTGGGTCAAGGCGGCGGCCATCCTGCCCCATACGGCCGACCCCAAGGCGTATGCCAAGCAGATCGGGGTGCCGTACCAGTCGTGGATGGCCAACCTGCGCGACAAGAACCTCCATAACGGGGCGCTGGTGGCCATCGACTACCAGACCGGTCAGCTCCTGGCGTACGTCGGCAGCGCGGACTACTACGCGACCAACGCGTCGGCCAAGTTCCAACCTCAGTTCGACGTGGTCGGTGACGGCTGGCGGCAGGTGGGTTCGGCCTTCAAGCCGTTCAACTACGTGGTCGGCATCAACGACAAGACCATGACGGCCGCCACGATGTTCATGGACGTGACCACCAACTTCGGGACGACTGCCAACCCCTATATCCCGACCGACGCCGACAACCTGGAGCGCGGGCCCGTCCGCATGCGCGAGGCGCTCGAGTTCTCGCTCAACATCCCCGCCGTCAAGGCCCTCTCCTATAACGGCGTCGCCCATGTCGCGGCGACAGCCCAGCAGTTCGGCATGGTCTTCAACCCCAACGGGCCACAGGCCGGCCTCTCCCTGACCCTCGGCACCCAGGAGGTCCACCCGGTCGACTTCGTGACCGCCTGGGCGACCCTGGCCAACCAGGGCCACTACACCGGTCACACGACGATCCTGCGGATCGAGGGGCCCAACGGCGCCGACGTCGTGTCGCCCTACAAGACGCCCGCCGGCACCCAGGTCGTCAGTCCGCAGGCGGCGTACATCATCACCGACATCCTGGCCGGCAACACCGATCCCAAGGTCAACCCGTTCTGGGGCGCCTTCAAGCTGACGGCGTCCGACGGCACACGACGTCCGGCGACGCTCAAGACGGGCACCAACAACGACGCCCGCGACCTCAACGCGTACGGCTACATCGCGCCCCCCACGACGGCCGAGCGGAACGCTGGTCAGTACGCGCTCGCGGCCGGGGCCTGGAACGGCAACAGCGACAACTCCCTGGTCAGCACGCCCCAGAACCCGCTCTTCTCCATCGACGTCACGACGTTCGTGTGGCAAGGCTTCATGGAGGAGGCCACCAAGGCCTGGCAGGTCGACCAGTTCGCCGAGCCGGCCGGCATCGTGACGGCCAAGGTGGACGCCTACAGCGGCATGGCCCCGGGCCCGTATACGACCAAGACCGTCACCGAGCTGTTCATCGACGGCACGCAGCCCAAGCAGCCCGACAACACCAAGGTCGGCATCCAGATCGAGCAGGAGACCAACACCCTGTGGCAGGACGGCTGCTTCGGGACGCCGGTGACGCGCGGTTTCCTGGACTTCAGCAACGTCGAGTCGTCGATGAGTGCCTGGCAGGCCGCCGACCGAGCGTGGGCCGCCCGTGCGGCCCGCGGTCCCGGGGTGCTGGGCGGTCCCGGGCCGATCAAGACCCGGACGGCCTACTTCTACAACGGCGCCTTCCGGCCGTTCGGCTCCACGTGGGGGGCCCCGTTCGCGCCGACCCAGACGTGCTCCACCGTGCCGCCGAGCCCGTCGCCGAGCGGGCTCCCGAGCGGCCCGCCCTCATTCCCGCCGGCCCAGCCGCGGCGCCGGCCAAGGATCCTGCCCCTGACCGCCTGATCAGAGGCCGACGATGCTCGCCCCGTCGCCGCCCTCGCCGCGCGCGCCGGGTCGCCACTCGCGCACGAGCGGGTGGCCACTGAGCGCGGCCCGTACCGCGTCGCGCAGCGCGCCCGAGCCATGGCCGTGGACGATCGTCACGCGCTGTGCGCCGGCCACGGCGGCCTGGTCCAGGTAGCGATCGAGCGCCTCGAGCGCCTCGTCCACCCGCGCGCCGCGCAGGTCGAGTGTCGAGGGCACGACCCGGTCGGAGGCCCGGGCGCCACTGGACCGTGCCCGGGTCAGCGGCGCGGCGGGCTCGGCGCCGAACTCGCCGCGCCGGCCGGCGCGCGGCCCTCCACCGCGGACCTCGCCCCCGCCGGGCGGCGGGGCGACGGCTTCGGGGGCGACCGGCTCCAGGTCGTCAAGGGCCACCGTCACCCGCAGCTGACCGGCCTCGAGCATGCCGCGGCCGCTCGCCAGGTCGACCGTGGCCAGGCGGCCCGCCCAGCCCTCGCGCCGGCTGCGGGCGGTCATGCCCGGCGCCCAGGTCGCCGGCGGCGCCGGCGTGGCGGGGATGGCGGTCCGACGGCGACGCGGGGCCGGGATCGCCTGGGCACGCGCTTCGAGGACGGCCTCCAGCTCGTCGAGGCGCGCCTCGCTGAGGCTCTCCCGCCCCATCGTGGCCCGCACCTGGGCGATCTCGGCGCGCAGGCTGGCGAGGGCCCGATCGGCCTCCTCACGGGCGCTCATGAAGGCGTCATCCCGCTCGCGTCGCGCTCGCGCCCGCTCCACCTCCGCCGCCTGGCGCGCCTCGACGGCACGCGCCTCGGCGACCCGCGCACGAGCCGTCGCCTCGGCCGCGGTGGCCTGCGAGGCCTTGATCGCGGCGAGCGTGGTCTCGAACTCCTGCTGCGCCCGGGTAAGCCGCGACCGGGCATCCGCCACGAGGTCGGGCGGCAGGCCCAGGCGTTCGGCGATGGCGAACGCCTGGCTCGTGCCCGGCAGTCCGATGCTCAGGTGGTAGGTCGGGCTGAGCGTCTCCAGGTCGAAGTCGACGGAGGCGTTGCGGGCGAGCGGCGTGTTGTGGGCATAGGTCTTCAGCTCGGCGTAGTGGGTCGTGGCTGCCACCAGGGCCCCGGCCCGGACGAAGTGGTCCAGCAGGGCCTGCGCCAGCGCCGATCCCTCGGTCGGGTCGGTGCCCGCGCCCAGCTCATCGAGCAGGACCAGGCAGCCGGGCCCGGCCGTGGCGACGATGCGGACGATCGCGCGCAGGTGGCCGCTGAATGTCGATAGGCTCTGCGCCACGGATTGTTCATCACCGATGTCGGCCAGCACGTCCCGGAAGACCGGCAGGCGACTGCCCGCTGCAGCCGGGACGTGCAGCCCGGCCTGGTGCATCAGGGCCAGGAGGCCGAGCGTGCGCAGGGCGACCGTCTTGCCGCCGGTGTTGGGTCCGGTGATGACCAGGGCCGTGTAGTCGCCGCCGAGGCGCACGTCGATGGGCACGACGCGCCCGGTGAGACCCGGATGACGGGCGCTCAGGAGCACCACCTGCGCCTGCTCGACCGTCTCGGCGCGCACCCCGTCCAGCTCGGCCGCCAGGCGCGCCTTGGCCGTCCAGAAGTCGAAGTCGGCCAGCGCGCCCAGGGTAGCCCGCAGGGCCGGCGCCTGGCTCCCGACGAGGGCCGACAGCTCGTCCAGGATGCGCTCCTCCTCCGCCTGGACGGCGAGCTGCGCCTCGCGCCAACGGTTGCCCAGCTCGACCGCCACGAGTGGCTCCACGAACAGCGTCTGGCCGCTGCCCGACTGGTCGTGGACGATGCCCCGGACCCGGCTCCGGGCCTCGGCCCGGACCGGCACGACGTAGCGCCCGTTGCGCAGCGTCACGATCGGCTCCTGGAGGGCTGGGCCGACGGTCCCCGAATGGACCAGCTCCTCCAGTCGCGTGCGCAGGCGTTCGTACGAGATGCGGACCTGGCGCCGCAGCCCACCAAGGGCCGGGGAGGCCGTGTCCAGGAGCTCGCCCGCGGGGTCGACGCTCTGCTCCAGGCGCGCCCGGACGTGCGGCAGCGGTGACAGCCGCCGCGCCAGGCCGCGGAGCAGCGGACGGGGATCCTCGGCCAGGGCGTCGACGAGGTGGGCGGTGGCCTCCAGCGTCACCGCGACGTCGAGCAGCTGGGCCGGCTCCAGGCGACCCTGGCGCGCCGCCCGCTCGACCGCCGGTCCCATGTCGCGGGCCGCCCCGATGCCCACGCCGGGCCGCTCGGACGCCAGCGCGCGGGCCTGGTCGGTCTGGTCCAGCCACTGTGTCACGAGGACGGGGTCGCTGGTCGGCTCCAGCGCCGCCGCCAGTCGCCGGGACGGCTCGAAGGCCGTGGCGGCCACGAGCCGCTCGCGCAGTTCGGGGAATTCCAGCAGCACGATCGACCGCGGGTCCATCAGGCCCCGCCCGCCGGTCCGCTCGGGAAGGGCCTCGAGAGCGCCGGATGGCCGCGCCAGCCGAACCGCCACGGCAGGTCCGCCCAGCCCGGGCCTGCGTACTGCACGCCGACACGCGGCCCTACCACGACGCCTGCTGCCGCCAGTCCGGCGCTCACGTCCGGTGGCGGCGAGGCGAGCCAGAGGGCGCCCGGCCGGGTCAGGTCGGCGCCATCCAGATCCAGGCCGATGGCCAGGGCCTGGGTGACGAGGCCGGGCCCGGCGGCAAGGCGCGCGGGTGCGACCGACGATCGGCCACGCCGCGCGGCCATCTCCGCGATGCCGTCGAGCGGCGCGACAGCACGGATGAGGACCGCCCCGGGGACGCCATCCGGCCCGGCCACCACGTTGAGGCAGCGATGGATGCCGTACACCAGGTAAACGTACGCCCGACCGCCTGGTCCGAACATGGTCGCCGTGCGTGCCGTGCGCCCGAAGCGCGCGTGGCTGGCCTGGTCGGCCGGGCCGTCATAGGCCTCGGTCTCCACGATCACGGCGCTGCATTCGCCGGCTCCCGGCGGGCGCCGCACGAGGACACACCCTAGCAGGGCGCGGGCCAGGTCCACGACCGGGCGGTCGCAGAAGTCACGCTCGAGCGCGTCCCCCTGGCGGATGGCGCGGCGTGCGGCGCTCAGACGATGTTTTGCAGCTGACTGGGCAGGAGCGGCCCGAGCAGGCCGATGGCCGGGATGAGCGACCCGCGCAGCCAGCCGGCGATGACCGAGTCGGTGAGGCCCTCGTTGATGACCTGGGCGATCGGCTGCTGGGCGCTCGCCGCCACCTGGTTGTAGCTGTAGAACGAATCAAGCCCCATCACGAAGGCGCCCACGATGAGGATGACGATGCCGGCGCCCAGGAAGCCGCCCACGATCTCGTCCAGGAATGACAGGCGCGCCACCATGGGCGCCCGCTTGTAGAAGATGAAGATGAGGATCTCGCCCACCACCAGGAAGATCACGAACATCGCCAGGAACGCCAGCATCTCGCTGTAGGGCTTGCTGAAGGTCGTCCAGTACTGGCCCATCCAGCCGCCCAGCGAGGGCATGAGGTTGCCCGCCAGGAGGAGCGACAGGACCCACACCAGCAGCGTCAGCAGCTGCTGCACGACGCCGGTGACGAAGCCGAAGATGAAGCCGCCCACGACCAGCAGCACGATGATGACGTCCGCGAGGTTGAAGTGCCTGAGACCGTCGAGCAGGTCCATCATTACTCCACAGGAGGTTCGGGTCCGTGCCGGCGGGGAAGCGTACCAGTACCGTCCCGCCGCCCGCAATGCGCCAGACCCCCCCACACCGCACCTCCATGGCGCCTGTCGTCACCATCGGGGGTCCCGGAGGTCATGCCCGGCGACGCACCCCCAGGCGATCCCGGAGCGCGGCCACGACGCGGTCGAGGAGCCGGTCCACGTCGGCATCGGTGAGCGTCTGGTCGGGGGCCTGCAGTCGCAGGCGGTAGGCCAGGCTGAGCTCGCCCTCCGCCAGCGGCGGCCCGGCGTAGCGATCGAAAAGGTCGAGTGCCCGGAGTCGGTCGCCGGCTTCGGCCCGGATCAGCGCCTCGACCTCGCCGGCGGCCTGGTCCGCGCCGACGACGAGGGCCAGGTCTCGCTCCACGGCGGGCACGCGCGGCCACGGCACGACATGCACGGTGCGCTCGGCCGCAGCCTGCAGGGGGTCGAGGCGGAGCAGGCCGAAGGCGACCCGCTCGGCGCGCGACCCGCAGGCCGCCAGGTAGTGCGGGTGCAGCTCGCCGACGCGACCGACCTCGCCCGGCGATCCACCCTCGGAACCCAAGAAGACCGCCGCCACGCGGCCGGGATGCTCGATCCCGGCCCGTGGCTCGACCGCCGCGAACGCGGGGGCAGCCAGGCCAAGGCGGTCGGCGAGCCACGCGACGATGGCCTTGGCGTCGCTGCTGTCGGCGCTCATCGCCGGCCGGTCCCACGCGGCTGGCGGCCACGCACCAGCGACCAGGAAGCCCAGCCAGGCCTCCTCGCTCGGCTCCCCGTTCGCGAACGCGTGGGTCGACCCGACCTCGAAGAGGGCCACGTCGGGGCGGCGCTGGCGCTCGTTCTCGGTCAGCACGTCGACCAGACCCGGCAGGAGCGAGCGGCGGAGCTGGCTGTGATCGGGCGAGATGGGGTTGGCGACCCGGATGGTGGCGGGGTCGTCGCGCGCCAGACCCAGCCGGGCGTGGTCGTCGGGACCGATAAGGGCGTGCGTCACGGCCTCCGTCAGGCCGCGTCCGCTGAGCAGGTCGCGCAGGAGATCCACGCCGCGCCGGGGGTCGGGCCGGTACGGCGGCAGGGCCGTCGCGGGCAGCTGGCCGTCGATCGTCTCGTAGCCGCGGACGCGCGCGACCTCTTCGGCCAGGTCTGCCTCGAGCACCAGGTCGCGCCGGTGCGCGGGGATGGTCGCCACCAGCGCCTCGGCCGCGGCCGCCTCGTCCAGGGTCACCGCCAGGGCGGTCGCGACCGGCACGCGATCGCCGGGCGCGGCCGAAGCGGTGGCCACCTCGACGCGGTCCAGGAGCGCGGCCTGCTCCGCCGCCGGGAGCGACACCCCGAGCAGCCGGCTCACGCGGTGGGGCCGGAACGCGACGCGGCGGAGGGGCGGCTCGAGCGGATCGGAGTCGATGACCCCGCTCGCGACGCGGCCGCCGGCCCAGGCCGCGATGAGCTGCGCCGTCCGGTCGGCGCCCTCGCGGGCCAGGCCATGGGGCTGCCCCTTCTCGAAGCGCAGGCTGGCCTCGCTGCGCAGCGCGTACTGGTGCGCCGTCCGTCGCACCGCCACCGGGTCGAAGATGGCCGACTCGATGACGACCGCCGTCGTGCCCGGGCCGACCTCGCTGGCGGCGCCGCCCATCACGCCCGCGATGCCCAGCGGTCCCCGGTCGTCGGCGATGAGGCCGGTCGTGGGCGTGAGCTCGCGCATCACGTGGTCGAGTGTCTCCAGGCGCTCGCCGGGCCGGGCCCAGCGCACCTGGATGTGGCCGCCCTGGACGGCCGCCGCGTCGAACGTGTGGATGGGCTTGCCCAGCTCGAGCATCACGTAGTTGCTGGCGTCGACGACGTTGGACACCGGCCGCTGGCCGGCCGCCGAGAGCCGCAACTGGACGGCCAGCGGAGACGGCCCGACCGTCACGCCATCGACGTAGCGGCCGACGAAACGCGAACAGAAGGCGGGGTCCTGGACGGTCACCGAGAGGTGCTCGGCGGTCGCGTCGCCGGCCTCGGGCACGTCGATGCGTGGCCGGCGGAGGCTCGCCCCGGTGGCCGCCGCGACCTCGCGGGCGAGACCGACCATGGACAGCGCATCGCCGCGGTTGGGCTTGACGTCGACGTCCAGGATCACGTCGCCCAGGAGGTCCACGAGCGCGGTCCCCAGGGGCGCGTCGGAGGGCAGGATGAGGATGCCGTCGGCGTCGGTGGTGAGGCGCAGCTCATCCCCGGAGCAGAGCATCCCCTCGCTGACGACGCCCATCTTGGCCGTCCGTTCGATGTGGCGGTCGCCGGGCAGGACCGCCCCGGGCAACGCCACCGGCACGCGCTGGCCGGCGGCGATGTTCGTGGCACCGCAGACGATGGCGAGTTCGGGGCCCGCGGCGGTCGTGCGCACGCGCGTGAGCGACAGGCGATCCGCGTTGGGGTGCGGCTTGACCTCCAGCAGCTCGCCCACGACCACGCCCTGCCAGTCGGTCCCACGCCGCTCGATGCCGCGCACCTCCATGCCCAGCAGCGTCAGGCGCTCGGCGAGCGCCTCCGGCTCCAGCGTCAGGTCGACATACTCGCGCAGCCAGGACAGCGGCACGAGCATCAGAACTGCTCCAGGAAGCGCAGGTCATCTTCCAGGAAGACCCGCAGATCGGTGATGCCGTGCCGCAGCAGCGCGATGCGGTCGGTGCCCATGCCGAAGGCGAAGCCCTGGTAGCGCTCGGGGTCGAGGCCGCCGTTGCGGAGCACCACCGGGTGCACCATCCCGGCTCCCAGGATCGTCATCCAGCCGCTCCGGCCGCAGGCCGGGCAGCCGCTGCCGCCGCAGATCAGGCAGGCGACATCGAAGGCCACCGACGGCTCGGTGAAGGGGTAGTAGCCGGGCCGGAACCGGGTCCGCTTGGCCGGGCCGAACATGGCGTGGGCGAACGCGTCGAGCAGCCCGCGCAGGTGGGCCATGGTCGTGCCCTCGTCGACCATCAGGCCCTCCACCTGGAAGAACTCGAAGCCGTGGCTGGCGTCGACCGCCTCGTGGCGGAAGCAGCGCCCGGGCATCAGGGCACGGATGGGCGGCGGGGTGGAGCGCATGACGCGGATCTGCGACGGCGACGTGTGCGTCCGCAACAGCAGCCGCCCGCCGTCGGTCGTGGCCGGCGCGTCGACGTACAGGGTGTCCCACAGGTCCCGCGCGGGATGGTCGGGCGGGATGTTGAGGGCCTCGAAGTTCAGCTCGTCGGTCTCGACCTCCGGCCCCTCGAAGACCACGAAGCCGAACTGGCCGAAGATGCGGGCGATCTCGCGATTCGTCTCGACCAGGGGGTGCAGCGAACCGCGGGCCAGGGGTCGTCCGGGCAGCGTGGGGTCGAGCCGCTCCGCGGCCAGCCGTGCCTCCAGCGCCCCTGCCTCGAGCGAGGCACGTCGCGCGGCCAGGGCGGCCTCGAGCGAGGAACGGACGTCGTTGGCGAGCGCTCCGATGCGGGGCCGGGCCTCCGCGGGCAGGGCCCCCATGCCGCGCAGGATGACCGTCAGGGCACCCGACTTGCGGCCCAGCACCTCCGCCTCCACGGCGTCGAGGGCGGGTGCGTCGGCCGCGGCCGCGAGGGCCGCACGCGCGCGCGCCCCAAGCGCGTGCAGCTCCGTCTCGAGGGCCGTGGGATCCATGGGCGAGGGGGAGACGGCCCGGCCGGCCGTCAGGAGGGCTTCGCGACCTCGGCGATGCGGGCGAACGTCGCCGCATCGCGCACGGCGATGTCGGCCAGGACCTTCCGATCGAGGGCCACGCCGGCAGCCTTGAGGCCCGTGATGAGCTTGGCGTACGTCAGGCCGTGCTGACGCGCCGCGGCGTTCAGGCGGACGATCCACAGGCCGCGGAGCTGGCGCTTGCGCTGCTTGCGCCCCACGTAGCTGTAGGCCATCGCGTGGAGCAGCGCCTCGCGCGCCGGCTTGACCAGCTTGCGACGGGTCCCGCGACGGCCCTCCGCATCCTGGAGCAGCCGCTTGTGGCGCTGGTGGGCAGTGACGCCGCGCTTGACGCGAGCCATCGGACGAGCCTCCTAGAGGTACGGCAGCAGGCGCCGGACCTGCTTGGCGGCGGTGGCATCAAGCAGCGCGATGCCCGCATAGCGGCGCGTGCGGCGCGACGATTTGATGTCGAGGTGGTGGCCCCGCCACGCCTTGCCGCGCACGACCTTGCCGCCGCCGGTGACGCGGAGCCGCTTCTGGGCGGCCTTGTGGCTCTTCATCTTGGGCACGACTATGACTCTCCTGCCGGCTGGATCGCCGGGGTCGCTGTGGCCGCCGGCACGGCCGGCGACGCGGTGGTTCGTGGCTTCGCCGCCGCCGGCTTGGCGGCCGCGGCGGTCGCCGCGGCCGGGGTCGGAGCCGGGGGTGCGGTCCGAGCCGGGGTGGGTGCGGCGGCCATCGCGGGAGCTGCCGGTTGGGCCGTCCGGCCATCCTCGGCCGGCTGCAGCGGTTTGACCTTATGGGTCGATGTGATGACGATCGACATCGACTTGCCCTCGAGGAGCGGCTGGCGCTCCACGAGGCCGTGATCCTTGACCAGGTCCGCGAACCGCATCAGCAGGTCGCGGCCCAGATACGCGTGGGTGAGCTCCCGGCCGCGGAAGCGGCACGAGACCTTGATCCGGTCGCCAGCCTCCAGGAACTGGATGGCGCGGCGGACCTTGGTATCGAAATCGCCCGTGCCGATCTTGGGCGAGAGGCGGATCTCCTTGAACTCGACCGAGCGCTGGTGGCGACGCGCCTCACGCTCGCGACGAGCCTGATCGTATTTGAACTGCCCGTAGTCGAGGAACCGGGCGACGGGTGGGGCCGCCAGTGGCGCCACCTCCACGAGGTCGTACCCTCGCTCCTGCGCGACACGGAGGGCCTCGTGGGTGGGCATGACCCCGAGTTGCTGCCCTTCGTCATCCACGACCCGCACCTGCGGGACACGGATCATCTCGTTGATGCGCAGATCTTTGCTCAGGCTCGTTCCTCATCCATGCGACGGTCCATCACACCGCTGACGGGAACAGCGAAGCGGCCCCGTCCCGCGGTTGCCGGCGGACTATAGCACGCACCCTCCGCGAGCGGCAATCGGCGGACGGCGGGGCCCGTGCTCAGGGCCGGCGGGCGGCGGCCTCCGCCGCGAGGCGCTCGGCCAGGGCGGCCCAGGCCTCGACCGGTTGCTGCTCCCCTGCCCTGGTGCGCGGGGCGGCCGTGCGGGCCTCCAGCTCGCGATCGCCCAGCACCAGCATGTAGGGCACCTTCTGCTCCTGCGCCAGGCGGATCTTGTTCTGCATGCGGTTGCCGGAATCGTCGACCTCCACGCGGATGCCACGGACGCGCAGTACGGCGGCCAGCTCGCGTGCCCCCTCGACGTGACGGTCGGCGATGGGCACCACGACGGCCTGGACGGGTGCGCACCAGAATGGCAGCGCCCCGCCGGTGTGCTCGATGAGCACGCCGATGAACCGCTCCAGCGAGCCGTAGATGGCGCGGTGGATGGCCACCGGACGCACGTGCGCGCCCTGCTCGTCGACGTAGGTCAGATCGAAGCGCTCGGGCAGCATGACCAGATCGACCTGGATGGTGGCCGTCTGCCACTCGCGCCCCAGGGCGTCCTCCACCTGGATGTCGATCTTGGGGGCGTAGAAGGCGCCGTCGCCTTCCTTGATCCGGTAGCGCATGCCCGACCGGGCCAGGGCGTCGCGCATCAGGCTTTCGGCCCGGTCCCACAGGGCGGGGTCGCCGAGCGCGTGCTCGGGGCGCGTGCCGAACGTGAAGGACGGCTCCAGCCCGAACCACGCATAGCTGTCCCGAACCTCGCCCAGCAGCGCCTGGATCTCCGAGCCGATCTGGTCAGCGCGCAGGTAGATGTGCGCATCATCGGTCACGAAGTGGCGCACGCGGGTGAGGCCCGACAGGACGCCCGAGAGCTCGTTGCGGTGGAGCTTGCCGTACTCGGAGAGGCGCAGCGGCAGCTCACGGTACGAGCGCGTATGCGAGCGGTACACGTACGTGCTCTCGGGACAGTTCATGGGCTTGAGGCTGTAGAGCTGCTCGTCCGCCTCGATCAGGAACATGTGCTCCCGGTAGTGCTCCCAGTGGCCCGACTGCTCCCACAGGCGGCTGCTCACCAGCGGCGGCGTGTAGATCTCCTGGTAGCCGCGCTGCGCCTGCTGCTCGCGCATCGCGTTCTCGAGCGTGCGGTAGAGCGTCCAGCCCTTGGGGTGCCAGAAGGCCGCACCCGGACTGACATCGTGGAAGCTGAAGAGGTCCAGCGCCACGCCCAGGCGGCGGTGGTCGCGCTTCTTGGCCTCCTCGCGGCGCCACAGGTAGCGGTCGAGCTCCTCTTGCGTGGCCCAGACCGTGCCGTAGATGCGCTGGAGCATCGGCCGCTTCTCGTCCCCGCGCCAGTAGGCGCCGGCCACGCTGAGCAGGGCGAACGGCCCGATCGCGCCGGTGGACGCCACATGGGGGCCGCGGCAGAGGTCCACGAACGAGCCATGCGTGTACGTGGAGACGGCCGGATGGGGCTGGCCAGCCGCGTCGGCGGCACGCCCCAGGTCGTCGAGGATCTCGACCTTGAAGGGCTGCCCGCGTTCCTCGAAGAACGCCCGGCCCTCGGCCGGCGGCAGCTCGTGGCGCACGAAGGCGTGGTCGGCCCTGATCGACGCGCGCATGCCGGCCGCGATCGCCTCGAGGTCGTCGGGCGTCAAGGGCCGGGGCAACTCGAAGTCGTAGTAGAAGCCGTCTTTGATGGCCGGGCCGATCCCCAGGCGCGCATCCGGGAAGAGCCCCAGCACCGCCTCCGCCATGACGTGCGCGGTCGAGTGGCGCATGGGATCGAGGGGGTCGCCGGCATGGGCGTCGAGCAGTTCCTCGGCCGACCCGCGAGCGGGTGCCTCCAGGATCTCCTCGTCGGGGTTGTCGTGGACTTCACTCATGGCGTGCCTCCGCGGGAAAGGATCGTCTCGCCCTGACGGGACGAGAGGCCGGCCTCCCGCGGTTCCACCCGCCTTTGCGCGGCGGCTGGCAGGCCGCTCCGCGCACGCTCATGAGTCGCGCTAACGGGCGACACCCGGGCCGGTTCGCCGGCCGCTCACGGGTGGTAGCGGTACGCGGGTGATGCCATCCGGGCTTCCAGCCGTGGCCCGGACTCTCTGGGGCGCCCGTGGACCGTCAGGTCCCGCTCACGCGTTGCATATGGTGGGCGACACTGGACTCGAACCAGTGACCTCTTGCATGTCAAGCAAGTGCTCTAACCAGCTGAGCTAGCCGCCCTCGGCTTACGCTCGGATTGACCCGATAACTGCTTTGGCGCTTGACCTACGCCGCATCGAGAGTCGATCCGAACGGCGATTGTACGTGACGCGCTTGGGCTCGTCACACTTGGCGACCCGGGGACGGAACTGTGGCCTCCGTCGTCTATCGTGCACTGCGGGAGGAGCCCGTCTCCGGTCCGATGCGAAGTGGCAAGGTGACCGACCGTAACTCGTGGTCGGCGCCACGCTTGGGACGGCCACGGCAACTCACTCTGGCGGACTGGGTGATCCTAGGCGGACTGGCCGCGTACCTCGTGTCGCTGGTCCTGCCCGCGTACAGTTCGACCTCGCCATTCGCGGGCGGGTTCGTAGGCCCGACGGCCGGGTGGGTGGTCGCCATCCTCGGCGGGATCGCCGCCGCGGGGGCTGGGCAGCCAGTGCTCCTGCTCGGCTGGTCAGCCAACCTCTTCCTGGTCGGCACGCTCACGGCACGGCGTAGACGGCGCGTGAAACCCATGCTCGTCCTGGCGGTGGTCACTGAGGCCACCGCGGTGGGGGGCACGTGGTGGCTGGCTACCGCGGAAATCCCCCTACTCGACTTGCGGGGTCTCGGGATCGGGGCGTGGGTCTGGCTCGCCGGCGTCACGCTTGTGCTTGCCGGGACGATGCTGTACGCGATCAGCCAGCGGTCGAATGAACTGCGGATAGACGCCGCCCGCTAGCCTCGCCGGCCCCGCGCCGCTCTTCCGTCAGTAGCTGGCCCGTAAGAGGGTCACGAGGCGTGGGCGTCGCGGTCGGCGTCGGGGGCGAGCCGGTGCACGCCGCGCACAAGAGGGCAGCGGCGATCAGCCGACTCCCACGTGCCATTGTTCCGCCCCGACCCGCCGGATCGCTCGGACGACCGCTCATGGACGCTAGACGGACAGCTCCGTGCAGATGTTGCCGATCACCACGCCGTGCAGCGAGAAGCGCGTGACCGCGCCGGTGTCGGCGTCCGACGTCTCGGTGACCTCACCGACGACGCTGACGAACAGGCCCGGCCAGGCGACCACCCCGTGGGGGCCTTGGTCACCCGGGCCGAGCATTTCGTTGAACTGGCCGACGGTCACGTCGGTCACGGAGTTCGTGGCCGCATCATACGTCTCGACGTCGGTGACCCTGGCGTGCCAGACAAGAGAATCCCCAGTGCTGAGGTTCGTCAGGATGGGGTCAGCAACCACCGTCGTCACGCTGGCGCCGTTGCTGAACGTCGTCGTCACGACGGTCGCATGCTCCGGCTGGGCCTGGACGTCGAAAGCACAGCCGGAGCCCGCCGGGTAGAGGATGGGCGCGGTAGGGTGGAACACCGTGGTCACCGGCCCGGCGGCCAGCGCCGACGGGGCCATAAGCAGGGCGAGCGCAAGGCCCGACATGGCTGCGAGGCGCAGCGATCGCCTTGGGCCCCCTGGTCGCGCACGGGATCGCATCGTTTGCCCTCCTCTGCCTGAGCCGATGCGCCAGTGTAGGAAGGCCACGGACGGACGCCAGCGGTCGAGCGCACAAGGCGGTGCGTTCACGCACCGGACGTGGTCGCCCCTTGGGGGGTAGGTCGCCGCTAAGCGCGGCTCGGCGTCCTCACCCCGGCTCCGCTCCGCTCCCCGTCAGTAGCTGACCCGCCTTCGTGTCACGAGGCGGGCGTCGGGGCCGTCTTCAGTCATAAGGTGCAGCCGATAAGCGGGCCTGCACCGCATCCTTGTGAAGGAATCAGCACGGGTGCGCGGCTCGGCTGGACCCGCTGACTGCTGCGGCGCGTGACCTGCGCCGCATTACAGGCCATGCCATCAGCCTGATGGCTCGACGACACGCGGGTCGATCCGAACGGCCATTGTACGTGACGCGCTCGGGCCGTCGCGTCCGCCGCCCG
>DASPUH010000153.1:0-19677 GCA_035622975.1 Candidatus Sulfotelmatobacter sp. | reverse complement strand
GGTCCATCACCTCGAGAAATTCGGTTTCGAGATCAGCGTGCTGCCTGTCGACCGGTACGGACGGGTCGACCCGGACGAACTGGCCGGCGCGATCACCGACCGCACGACGCTGGTCTCGCTGGCCCTCGCCAACAACGAGGTAGGGACCATCCAGCCGCTCGCGGCGGTCGTGGAGCGCGTCCGCCACCACCATCGGATCCTGATCCACGTGGATGCGGTCCAGGCCGCCGGGGCCGTGGCCATCGACCTGGGCGCCCTGGACGTGGACCTCCTGTCCCTGTCGGCCCACAAGTTCGGCGGACCCAAGGGGACCGGCGCCCTGTTCGTGCGGCGGGGCACGACGCTGCTGGCCCAGGTACACGGCGGTTCCCAGGAGCGCTACCGGCGGGCGGGCACGGAGAACGTGGCCGGCGCCGTCGGGGCGGCCGTGGCTCTGCGTCTGGCGGTCGCCGAGCGCGTGGAGACGGCCCGCCGGGCGCGCCGCCTGCGCGAACGGCTGCGCGAGGGCCTCGCCGTCCTGCCGGGCGTGGAGGTCACCGGGCACCCCGTCGAGCGCCTGCCGGGCCTCCTCTCGATCATCGTCCGCGATGCCGACGGCGCGGCGCTCCAGATGGCGCTCGACCTCGACGGTCTGGCGTGCTCCACCGGCTCCGCCTGCACCACCGGCTCGACCGAGCCCAGCCACGTGCTGACGGCGATGGGCTATCCGGAGGATGAGGCCCGCGGGGCCCTGCGCCTGAGCATCGGGCGACCCACCACGGAGGCCGAGATCGCCGCCGCCGCGGACCTCCTGCGCGCGGCCGTGGAGCGCCACCGCGCGGCCGCCACGGCGCTGGGCAGCGGTGCCCTCAGCGTGGAGATGAGCGCCTGAGCCCCCGCGAGCGCGTTCTCGTGGCGATGTCGGGTGGCGTCGACTCGTCGGTCGCGGCCGCGCTCCTGTGCCGTCAGGGCGTCGACGTGGTGGGCGTCTGGATGCGCCTGCACGACGTGGCCGACTCGTACAGCGAGTCGCGACGAAGCTGCTGTTCCGCGGACGCGGCCGACGACGCCCGCCGGGTAGCGGGACAGCTGGGCATCCCGTTCCACATCCTGAACCTCGAGGCGGCCTTCGGACGCGGCGTGCTGGAGCCGTTCCTGCACGCCTACCAGGCCGGCGAGACACCCAGCCCGTGCGTCGACTGCAACAGCACCGTGAAGTTCGGGGCGCTGCTTGGCCAGGCGCGCCACCTGTACGGCTGTGCCGCCGTGGCGACGGGGCACTATGCCCGCGTGGCCGTCTCCATCGACGCGGCCACCGGTCGCACCCGCTATCGGCTGCTCGCGGCGCGCGATCCGGACAAGGACCAGTCCTACTTCCTGTACGGACTGGGCCAGGACCAGCTGGCCCACACCCGGTTCCCGCTGGGTGAGCTGACCAAGCCGGAAGTGCGGGGCCTCGCCCACGAGCTCGGCCTGGCCACGGCCGACAAGCCGGAGAGCCAGGAGATCTGTTTCGTGCCGGGCGGTGATTACCGCACGGCCCTCCGCGACCGGGCCGGCTGGACGCCGCTGCCGGGCCCGCTCGTCGATGTGGACGGGCGCACGGTCGGGCGGCATCAGGGCACCGCCGCCTACACGGTCGGGCAGCGGCAGGGCCTTGGCGTGGCCCTGGGCGAGCCGCGCTTCGTGGCCCGCATCGATGCGACCGCGAATCTCGTGCAACTGGGCCGGCGGGCCGATCTGCAACGGCGCGCCTTCGCCGTGCGCGACGCGGCCTTTGTCGACGGAAAGCCACCGCATCCGTCCGGCTTCACGGCGGACGTGCGGATCCGTCATCGCGCTGCCCTGGTCCCTGGTCGGATCCGCCGGCGCGACGCGTCCGACCCGGCCGCGCCGGCTCTCTGGGACGTCGAGGTCGAGGAGCCCGTCTGGGCGCCCGCCCCGGGCCAGGCCGCCGTGTTCTACGCCGCCGGTGAGGTCCTGGGTGGCGGCCGCATCGCCGCGGCGGGCGCCTGACCAGGGTGGCGATCGGGCCGGCACCCCTGCTGGCCGCCCTCGTCGGCATCGCCAACGCCGCCGTGTTCATCCTGGTCCTGGGCGCGGAGCGCACGCGCCTGGTGCTGCTGTTCCCGGCCGCCGTCCTTGGGGCCTACGCCGGGCAGGCGCTGGCGCTGCACCTCCCCGACCCGGTGCGCATCGGAGATTTCGGGGTCCTCTGGGCCTCGGGCTTCGCCTGGCTCGGGATCCTCGTCGTCGTGCTGGTGAGCCTCCTGGTCCCACCGCAGCGTCGGCCGCCCGCCCGCTGAGGGCCGACGAGGCCGCCGGAGGGGTGCGGTTGAGTACACTCGACGCGCATGCCCGACCGCTCGCCACCCCAGGCGCGACACGATCCCCGCCTGCACGCGTTGCCGGCGGCGGAGATCCGCAGCCGCTTCGTGGCCTTCTTCGCGGCCCGCGGTCATGCCGCGGTGCCGTCGGCCAGCCTGGTGCCCGCGGGCGATCGCACGCTCCTGTTCACCAACTCGGGCATGGTCCAGTTCAAGAACGTGTTCACCGGTGTCGAGACACGGTCATACAAGCGGGCTGTCGACTACCAGCGGTGCCTGCGCGTCGCGGGCAAGCACAATGACTTCGAGGAGGTCGGGCGGACGCCGCGCCACCACACCCTCTTCGAGATGCTGGGCAATTGGAGCTTCGGTGACTACTTCAAGCGCGAGGCCATCCACTGGGCCTGGGAGCTGCTGACCCAGGAATTCGGCATCCCGGCGGAACGCCTGGCGGCGACCACCTACAAGGACGATGACGTCGCCCGAGCCGTCTGGCGCGACGAGATCGGGTTGCCCCCTGAGCGCATGGCCAGCTGGGGCGACGTCGAGGCCGGCGACGACAAGAACTTCTGGCGGATGGCGGAGACCGGCCCCTGCGGGCCGTGCAGCGAGATCCACTTCGACCGCGGGGCGCAGTTCAGCGAAGGCCCGCAGTGCATCCCGGACCACTCCGAGACCTGCCCCCGGTGGCTCGAGATCTGGAACCTCGTCTTCATGGAGTTCGACCAGCGGGCGGACGGGCGTCATCCCTTGCCCTTCCCGAGCGTCGACACCGGCCTGGGCCTGGAGCGCCTGGCGAGCGTGCTCCAGCAGGTGCCCAGCAACTACGACACCGATCTGTTCCTGCCGGTGCATGCCCGCATGCGCGAGCTGCTCGGCCACGACCCCGAGCGATTCGAAGCCGAGCGCTTCAGCTACCAGGTGATCGCCGATCACGCCAGGGCGGTGACGTTCCTCGTCGCCGACGGGGTGCGGCCGTCGAACGAAGGTCGCGGCTACGTGCTGCGCAAGCTGACCCGGCGGGCTGTCCGCCACGGTCGGCTGCTCGGCCGGACGGAGCCCTTCCTGGGGCAGCTGGCGTCGGTCGTCATCGCCACCATGGGCGAGGCCTACCCGGTGCTGGTCGCACGAGCCTCGGAGATCCAGGCCGTGCTGGGCCGGGAGGAGGCGCAGTTCGCGCGGACGCTCGATGCCGGCGCCCGGTTGCTCGAGCGGAGCCTCGAGCAGATCGCGCCGCCCGGGACCGGACGGACCGTGGGGCGCCGGCCGGAGGACCTGCCGCCGTCGGCGCCGAGCCTGCCCGGTGAGGTCGCCTTCCGACTCCATGACACGTACGGATTCCCCATCGACTTGACCGCGGAGCTTGCCGCCGAGGCGGGGGTCGGGGTGGATCTGGCCGGCTATGGCTCGGCCCTGGACGAGCAGCGCGTTCGCTCGCGCAAGGGCACCAGGGCCGGGCTGGCGGAACAGGCGCGGTCGGCGTCGCGCTACGAGACGCTGCTCCATCGCTCCGGGCCGACCGAGTTCGTCGGCTATGCCACCACGACCGCCGAGGGCCGCGTGGTGGCGATCGTGCGCGATGACATCGAGTACGAGGAGCTGCAGGGCCACGGGCCGGCAGAGGTGGTGCTCGATACGACGTCCTTCTACGCCGAGGGCGGCGGCCAGGTCGGCGATCGCGGCGTGCTGCGGGAGCCCGGCGGCGGGTCGCTGCTCTTCCAGGTGGAGGACACCCAGCGCCCGGTCGGCGGGGCCATCGGCGGCCTGACCGTCCACCGGGGCACGCTCCACGGCCGCCTCCGCGTCGGTGGCGCGGTGGAGGCGATCGTGGACGCGGAACGGCGGGCCCGCACGATGCGCAACCACACCGGCACGCACCTGCTCCATCGGGCGCTGCGCAACACGGTCGGCCAGTCGGCCCGTCAGGCTGGCTCGCTGGTCACGCCGGACGGCCTGCGCTTCGACTTCCCCTTCGACCGCGCCCTGACGGCCGCGGAGCTGGCGGCCATCGAAGGCGAGGTGCGGCGCATCATCCGCGAGGACCGGCCGGTCATCGTGGAGGTCATGCCCATGCCGCTCGCCACGTCGCGGGGCGCCGACGCCTTCTTCGACGAGAAGTACGGCGAGGATGTCCGCACCGTGGCGGTGGAGGGCTACAGCCTCGAGCTGTGCGGCGGGACGCACTGTCGAGCGTCCGGCCAGGTGGGAGGCTTCGTCATCACCGGGGAGCGGTCGATCGGCTCCGGCACCCGGCGCATCGAGGCGCTGACCGGCGATGCGGCCGACGCGTACCTGGACGCCGCCCGCGCGACCCTGGCCCGCACCGCGGACGCGGTCGGGGCGCAGGCCGTCGAGGCGGTGCCGGCTCGCGTGGCCGAGCTGCAGGCCCGGGTCAAGGACCTCGAGAAGCGTCTCCGGGCCGGCGGCGCGGGGCCGCGGCCGGCCGACCTGATCCGCGAGGCCGTGGCCCTGCCCGGCGGCGCCCGCGTCGTCGCGCGGGCCGTCGAGCTGCCGTCATCCGACGCGCTCAAGGCGCTCGCGCGGGACGTACGCGGCGCGTTCCCCGGGGGCGTCATCGCGTTGGGCCTGGCCGGGCCGGCGCCGGAGCTGTTCGTGACCGTCAGCGCCGACCTCGTGGCCCGCGGCGTGGCCGCTGGCGACCTCGTCCGTGCGGCGGCGCCGCTCATCGGCGGCAAGGGCGGTGGGCGGCCCGAGATGGCCCAGGCACGAGGCTCCGACCCGGCGGGTCTCCAGCGGGCCCTCGACGCCCTCACGGCCGCGGTCGCCGACCGGCTCGCCGGGGACCCCGCCTGATGGCCTTCTGGCGGCGCTTCCTGCAGCGCGGCGACGGTCAGGCCGGACCGGCCGCCTGCACTGCGCTGGACGTGGGGACCGAATTCGCCAAGGCGCTCGTCTTCGAGATCAGCGACGACGGACGCGGCACCGTGCGCGGCGTGGGCCGCCAGCGCCAGGGCCTTTCCCACATGCAGTCGGGCACCGTGGCCGACATCTCGGCGGTCGTGGACAACTGCTCGGTGGCGCTCCAGGAGGCCGAGGAGATGGCCGGCTTCCGGCCGAGCCAGGTCGTCATCGGCATCGCCGGCGAGCTGGTCAAGGGCTTCACCACGACGCACACCCAGGAGCGCAAGCGGCCCGATGCCCCCATCAACGACGCCGAGCTGCAGAGGCTCATCGACGGGGTGCAGCACGAGGCGCTGCGCGACGCCGAGCGGGCCATCACCTGGGAGACCGGCCTGCCCAACGTGGACGTGCGGCTGGTCCACGCGGCCGTCACGGGGGCCTCGATCGACGGCTACGCCGTGACCAACCCGGTCGGCTTCCAGGGTCGGCACGTGCGCATCAGCATCTTCAACGCGTTCGCCCCGCTCGTGCACCTTGGCGCGCTGCAGAGCGTGGCCAGCCAGCTGGACCTGGAGCTGCTCGCCATCGTGGCCGAGCCGTATGCGGTCGCCCGCGTCCTGGGCGGCGAGCAAGTCCAGAAGGCGGGAGCCCTGTTCATCGACGTCGGTGGCGGGACGACCGACGTGGCCCTGGTGCGCCAGGGCGGCATCGAGGGCACCCGCATGTTCGCTCTGGGTGGCCGGGCCTTCACGAAGTCGCTGGCCGACCGCCTGGACCTGCCCTTCCCGCGCGCCGAGGCGATCAAGGTCGACCACGCCCGGGGCCTGCCGGTCGAGGAGGCCGCGACGGTGGCTGCCATCCTGTCCGAGGACACCGCGGTCTGGGCGGCCGGCGTCGAGCTCGTGCTGGAGGAGCTGGCCGGGGGTGACCTGCTGCCGGGCCGCATCTACGTCTGCGGCGGCGGCTCCCGCCTCGTGAACCTGATCGACGCCCTCCGCGATGCGGGCTTCGCCAGGCGGCTGCCCTTCTCGCGCCCGCCGGAGGTTTCGATCATGGAGCCGGGGGAGATCGAGTCCATCCGCGACGCGACGAAGCTGCTGGTCGACCAGCAGGACGTGACCCCCCTGGGGCTGGCCTACCAGGCCATCGAGATGGCGTCGCAGGAAGCCCCCCTGGACGCGGCCCTGCGACGCGTCCTGCGGGCCATGAAGGTCTAGTGCCGGTAGGCTAGCGCAGCAGCCATGAGCATCGCCTATCTGGATCCGGACGACGAGATCACGAACGCCGTGGCTCGTCTGCGGGCGAGCAAGGACGTGCGGGTGGCGCTCGTCCTGCCGACCGGCTCGCGGATCGCCACGAGCCGCATCAACTTCCGCCTGCTGGCCCACGAGGCCCGTGCCCATTCGCGGCGGCTGGCCATCGTGACCGCCGAGCCCGGAGTCCGGGCGGTGGCCGTGTCGGCCGGCCTGCCCGCCTACGGCACGGTGGTCGAGTACGAGGCGGCCCTGCAGGAGTCGTCGGCCGGGCGCACGGCTGCAGGGTCTGACGAGGACGCGACGGCGATCACGCCCGGGCCCGCCCGCACCGCTCCTGGTTCGTCGCGGGCACGAACGCGAGCGGGCGAGGGGGCGCCGCGGGACGACCTGGCTACGGCCGCGACCACCGCCGGCGTGGCCGCGCCGGTCGGCGCCGGCTACCTCCCGCCGGTCCAGGCCCAGGCCGGAGCAGGCGCCCCGGCCGGGATGGCGCACCGTGGCGGCGTGCCCGATCTGCCCGTCGTTTCCACGCGCGACCGTCCCCAGGGCGGCGGCCGCCGATGGGCGTGGATCGGCATCTCGGGCCTGCTCGTGGTGGCGCTCCTCGTGGCCGCCGGGTGGATCGCCTTCAACATCCTGCCCACCGCGACGATCACGGTGGTGCCGCGCACGCAGGCCGCCCAGCCGGTGGACCTCACCGTCATCGCCGACCCGACCGCGACGGCCATCGACCAGGTCCGCGGCGTCGTCCCGGCACAGGTCGTGACGATCCCCCTGACGGCGACCGACACGTTCAACGCCACGGGCACCAAGCCCGTCGACACGGCGGCGACGGGGACCGTGACGTTCGTCAGCTTCAACACCGGTCGCTCGGTCTTCGTGCCGCAGGGCACCCGCGTCTCGACCGCCAGTGGCGTCGCGTTCGGCACGGCCAAGGCCGTGACCGTGCCACGGGCCAAGCCCCTCGACCCCAACGGCGGGCGGGCGAGCGTCGACGTCTCGGCGGCGGCCAGCGGCCCGACGGGGAACGTCGCGGCAGGTGCGATCGACCAGGTCTCCTCGGCGATCGAGGCGGCCCTGGTGAACTTCAACGACCCGGTGTCCAACGCCGCGCCAACGACGGGCGGGACCCACACGGTCATCCAGGTCATCCAGCAGTCCGATTACGACGCGGCCGTGGCCAGCCTCCGGGCCACCCTCAAGACGCAGCTCGACGCGGCGGGTGCGGACCCCGCCAATGCCCCGGCCGGCGTGACGCTGATCGCGGCCAGTGCCACCGTCGGGGACACGACCGCCGACCAGCCCGCGAGCGCGCTGGTCAACAAGCAGAAGGACACCTTCTCGCTCACGGTCAGCGGCGACGGCACGGTCGACGGCGTGGACCAGACCCAGGTCCAGCAGGTCGCGGCCGCCCGCTTGGCGGCCTCGGTGCCAGCCGGCTACGAGCTGTTCCCCACCACCGTCCAGACGCAGGTCGGGCCCGCCGTGGTGAGCGGCGGCCAGATCTCGTTCTCGGCGTCCGCCACGGGCCAGATCGCGGCCACCCTCGACCCGTCGGTCCTGCTGGCGCAGGTCGGGGGCAAGACCGTCGGGCAGGCCCGGACCATCCTGGAGGCGCTCGGCACGGTGACCATCGAGACGTCGCCGTTCTACGTCTCGAGCATCCCGGATGACCCGTCCCGCGTGACGATCACCGTCCAGCCGCCCCAGCCCGGTTCATCCGCGGCCCCAGCCTCGCTCCCACCTGCCTCGGCCCCGGCCCGGACGCTCGCGCCGGCCACGACGCCCCCGGGCCCCACGGCCAGTCCGAGCGCCTCATGAGCCGCCTCCTGGGGATCGACCTCGGTGACCGCCGGATCGGCCTGGCCGTAGGGGGGACCGATGGCGGCCTGGCGCGCGGTCTCGCGACGGTCATGCGCGGCACGCTCGACGATGACGCCACGGCGCTGGCGCACGTCGTGACCGAGCAGCGTATCGACGAACTGGTCGTGGGGCTGCCCCTCCTGCCATCGGGCGACGAAGGCGAGCAGGCCCAGGCCGCCCGTGCCTGGGCGGCGGAGATCGCACGTCGGCTTGGCCGACCCGTCGTGATGCAGGATGAACGCTTCACGAGTCGCGCCGCGGAGACGACCGTCGGTGCGGCCCACCGGCGGCACGACGGCGGACCGCCGGGGCGGGCCGCTCGATCCGCGCAGCGCGCGGCGGTAGACCGCGAGGCCGCTCGGCGGATCCTCCAGGCCGCCCTCGACACGGGGGCTGGGGTACGGCGGTGAAAGACATGAACCGGCCGGACCTTCCGCCCATCCGCATGGCCCACCGCGTCGGTCCGGGCGAGCCCGATGCGGGGGAGGCCGATGACGGGTGGGCGATGGCGGGGGCTCGGTCATCGGAGGGCGAGGACGAGGTCCAGATGCCCGAGCCGACGGCGCCGCCCGCCTCGGGGACCATGAGCCGCATGGATCTGGGACGCCAGGGCGGTCGCAACGGTTACGTGATGCTCCAGCCGCCGCCCCGTCACCATCGCCTGCGCGGCCTGTTGGTCGTGCTGGTCATGGGGGCGCTGGTCCTGGTCGTGCTGGCCAGCGTCGGCCGGCCGCTGCTCCGCACCCTGGCCGTCGACATCGCGCAGGCGAACCCGCAGACGATGCGGATGCCGTTCCTGGCCGACCTGGTGCGCGAACGACTGGGCGACGAGCTCACCGCCCCTGCCGGCCAGGATGCGTCGCCCGTGCAGTTCGTGGTGCCGGCCGGCGCGAGTGCGGCCGACATCGCCAACATGCTCGCCAGCCAGCAGCTGGTGACGGAGCCGCTGGCCTTCGAGTTCGTGGCCATCACCAGCGGCCAGTCCGGCAACATCCAGGCTGGGACGTACTACCTCAACCAGCAGATGACGCCGGCCCAGCTGCTCTCCGCCCTGCAGGATCCGGTGCCCGTGAACCCGTACATCACCATGGCCCTGCGCAGCGGCCTGCGGATCGAGCAGATCACGGCGTACCTGGAGACGCTGCCACTCCAGAAGGACGTGGCCAAGGACTTCTACGACCTGGCCAGCAAGCCCACCGACGCCCTGCGAGCCGACTACCCGTTCCTGGCCGCTCTGCCAGCCGGCCGCTCACTCGAAGGGTTCCTGGGGTGGGGCACTTTCAGCGTCAAGCCCGATGCCACCGGTGAGGGCGTCGTGCGACTGCTCCTTACCACCTGGGCCACCCAGGTGGGCCAGGCGATCGTGCAGGAGGCGGAGACCCAGGGGCCGGCCTTCTACCGCACGCTGACGCTGGCCAGCATCGTGAACAAGGAGGTCGCGGTCGACAGCGAACGCCCCCTGGTCGCCGGCGTCTACGCCAACCGCCTGGATCCCAAGAAGTGGTCGACCGGGCTGCTCAACGCCGACCCCACGGTCTTCTACGCCAACGACACGATGCAGCTGGCGCTGCTGCCGCTCGATCAGTGGCAGCAGTACTCGTTCTGGGAACCCGTCACGATCGCCAACGTGAAGCCGCCGCCGGCCCTGGCGAGCTTCCAGACGTATGACCACCCCGGCCTTCCCGACGGCCCCATCTGCTCACCGACGCTGCCCGACATCCAGGCCGCCGCCGCCCCCACCACCTCGACCGGCTACCTCTTCTTCGTGGCCAAGAACGACGGCAGCCATACGCATGCCTTCGCCAAGACCAACGCCGAGTTCCAGAAGCTGCTGAAGCAGTACGGCTACATCCAGTGAACCCCGAGCCCACCGTGGACGACCTGGCCGCCCTCACGCCCCCGAGCGCCGCACAGCGCGAGCGTTGGGCGGCCGGCGATCGGGCCGCCCGTCCCGCCCGCCTGGCGCGGCTGCGGGAGCGGATGGTGGAGGCACGGGTCGACGCCTACTTCGGGGTGCGCTCGGAGAACAGTCGCTACCTCACCGGGTTCGCCCTGGGCGACGGCGAGGATCGCGTGGCCGGCAACTCGGGCCAGTTCCTCGTGCTCCCCGATGAGGTCGCGTTGCTCGCCGATTCGCGCTACACGGAGCAGGCCGGCGATGAGGCCCCCGACGCACGCATCGTGCCCGTATACCACGATCTCGCGGAGCGCTGGCCGGACCTGGTGCGGGGCTGCCGCCGCGTGGCCGTCGAGGGCGCCCACGTCTCGCGCCTCACGTGGGATCGGTTGGCGGGTGCGGTGCCGGACGTGGAGCTGGTGCCCGTGGAGGGCTGGGTGGAGGCCCAGCGGGCGACCAAGGAGCCGTCGGAGGTCGAACGGATCGCTGCCGCCTGTGCCGTGGCCGACGCGGCCCTGGCGCGACTGGTGCCTGCCATCCAGGTCGGCATGACCGAGGCCCAGGTCGCCCTGGACCTGGAATGGGGCATGCGCACCCACGGTGCCGACGCGCTGGCGTTCGACGTGGCAGTCCTCGCCGGCCCGCAGGCGGCCCTGCCGCACGGCTCGCCGGGCGCCCGCAGGATCCAGGCCGGGCAGGTCCTCCTGTTCGACTTCGGCGCCCAGGTCGCCGGCTATCGCAGCGACATGACGCGGACCCTCTTCGTGGGCGAGCCGTCGAGCGCCGACCTGGCCCTCTACCGCCTCGTGGCGGCGGCCCAGCAGGCGGCCATCGACTTCGTGGCGCAGGCTGCGGCCGCCGGGCGACGGCCGGTCGCGCGCGAGGCGGACACCGCCGCGCGACGGGTGATCGAGGCGGCCGGCCATGGCGGCCACTTCGGCCACGGCCTGGGCCATGGGATCGGGCTGGCGACCCACGAGTCCCCGTCACTCGGCCGACAGGCGGCCTCCGACGCGCCACTGCCCGGCCCGACCGTCTTCTCCGTCGAGCCGGGCGTCTACCTGGAAGGCCGCACCGGGGTGCGCATCGAGGATCTGGTGCTGTTCGACCCGGACGACCATCGGCTGGAGCGCCTGACGCGGTTCCCGCGCGAGATCACGATCATCGCGGCCTGAAGGGCACGAGCCGGGCGGCCCACCGCCTCGGGTAGAATCGGCGTCTCCACCGACCTGTGCCGCGGCGCGAGCGCCGTCCCCAAGGAGTGCCCGTCCCATGATCTCCACCGGTGAGCTGCGCAAGGGCGTCGTCATCGAGCTCGACAACGACCTCTGGCAGATCCTGGACTACCACCACATCAAGATGGGCCGCGGCTCCGCGCAGGTCCGCATCAAGCTCCGCAACGTCAAGAAGGGCGGCATCGTCGAGCGGAGCTTCCAGGCCGGCGACAAGTGGCCCCGAGCGCGGCTGGATCGTCGCCAGGTGCAATTCCTCTACCGCGACGGCGACGAGTTCCACTTCATGGACACCGAGTCGTATGACCAGTTCGCCATGCACACGGACCAGCTCGGGGACGCGGTCCTCTACCTCCAGGACGGCATGCTGGTCGACCGCACCACGTACGAGGGCGAGACGATCGGCGTCGAGCTGCCCATCACGGTCGACATGCGCGTCGAGGACACCGACCCGGGCTTCGCCGGCGACACGGCCACGGGTGCGCGCAAGCCGGCCACGCTGGCGAGCGGTCTTGTCGTCCAGGTCCCCCTCTTCGTCAACGAGGGCGACACCATCCGCATCGACACGCGGACCGGTGAGTACCAGACGCGGCTCTGACGCCCCGCGAGGCGCGGGGCCGCAACGCGCGGGGCCGCAACGCCCCGCCGCCCGACCGCCGACGACCGAACGTCCGCACGTCCCCGAGTACGGCATCCCCGCCTCCGCCGAAGGGACCCTCTCATGGGCGTGGGCGCGCGACCGGCTCCAGAACGCCCTGACGTACTGGGTCGCCACGGTGCGGCCCGACGGCCGGCCCCATCTCATGCCGACATGGGGCGTGTGGGTCGGTGAGGCGTTCTACTGGGAGGGCGGCCTGCAGACCCGGCGGGCCCGCAACGTGGCGCTGCGCGCGGATGTCGTGGTCAGCATCGGCGACGACGACGCGGCCGTGGTCATCGAGGGTCGAGCCGTGCGGGTCACCGACCCGGACGCGGCCTTGGAAGCCGAGCTGGTGGCCGCCTTCGGCAAGTACGCCGGGCCCTTCGACTACGTGGTCGATCCGGCCAACTGGCAAACGGGTGGCCTGTGGCGCGTGGATCCATCGGTCGGTTTCGGCTGGACGGCCCACGGCTACCCGGGCGACGCCACGCGCTGGCGCTTCGGATGAGCGACGAGCGCCGCTCGCCGCTGGATCCGGAGCGGCCCTGGAACGACTGGCTGCGGCCCGCGTGGGACGAGCCGGGCTCGACCACGGTGCCCCAGCCGGCGCCCGTGACCGCGGGACCGCGCATCCGCAGCGTCGTGGAGGTGACCCGGGAGATCCGGGACCGCCTGCGGGCCGTGCCGCTGCTGCGCGACCTGTGGGTGGAGGGCGAGGTCGGCCAGGTCTCGCTGAGCGCGGCCGGCCACTGCTACTTCACGCTCAAGGACGACCGGGCCCAGCTGCGCGCCGTGATCTTCCGCGACGAGCGGCGAGCCATCCCGTTCGAGCCGCGCACCGGCCTGCGCGTCGTGGCGCACGGGCGCGTGGACGTCTTCGAGCAGCAGGGCGCCTACCAGCTCTACGTGGACATGCTCCAGCCGGCCGGGCTGGGCGATCTGGCCCTGCGGCTCGAGGCCATCAAGGCCCGGCTGGCCGCGGAGGGCCTGTTCGAGGCCGGCCGCAAGCGGCCCCTGCCGGCCTGGCCGCGGCTCATCGGCGTGGCCACGAGCGCCCAGGGGGCGGTGCTGCACGACATCAGCCGCGTGCTGGAGCGCCGCTGGCCGCTGGCCGGAGTCGTGCTGTCCCCCTGCCTCGTCCAGGGCGACGCCGCCCCGATCAGCATCGTGGCCGCCCTGCGCCGCCTCGCGGCATGGCGCGATCCCTCCACCGGGCTGCGGCCGGAGATCGTCATCGTCGCCCGGGGCGGTGGATCCCTGGAGGACCTGTGGCCCTTCAACGATGAGCGGGTGGTCCGCGCGGTGGCCACCCACCCCGTGCCCGTGATCTCAGGTGTCGGCCACGAGACCGACGTGACGCTCACCGACTTCGCCGCCGATCTCCGCGCTGCGACGCCCTCGGTGGCGGCCGAGCTGGCCGTGCCCGCCCGAGCCGATCAGGCGGCGGCGTTGCGCGCTCTGCGAGCGCGGCTGGACGCGGGTGCCCAGCGATCGCTGCGGCATGCGGGTGACGCGGTGACGGCGGAGGGTCGGGCCCTGGATCACCTCCATCCCGCGGCGGTGCTGGCGGGTGAGCGTGAGCGGGTCGGCCTGTTGCTGGACCGCGCGCGGGTCGCCATGGACGGGCGGCTCGGGGCGGCGCGGACCGTCCTGGGGAGGGCGGGGGAGCGCCTGCCGCTGGCGGCCCGCGGTCGGGTCGTGCGGGCATCGACCAGTCTCCATGCCGCTCATGCCAGCTTGTTGGCACTCGGGCCTTACGCCACGCTCGAGCGTGGCTACGCCATCGTGCGCGACGAGCGGGGCGGGCTGCTGCGCGACGCGAGCACCATCACGCCCGGCGCGCGCGTCGACGTGCGCCTCGCCCGCGGCGCATTGGACGCTCGGGTGGAGCACGTGCGAGACTCGCAGCCATGACCGACCCGGCCCCTACCGCCGCCCCGAGCGCGGCTGCCAGCGTGTCGGACATGCCGTTCGACACGGCGCTCGCCGAGCTGCAAGGGGTCGTCGGCCGGCTGGAGCAGGGCAACCTGCCGCTCGAAGAGTCGATCGCGCTCTACGAACGAGGCGTCGCCCTCCACGAGCACTGCGCCCGGCTGCTCAGCGATGCGGAGCTTCGCGTCCAGCGGCTGGTCGAGTCCGCCGGCGGGGCGCTTCGGGCGCTGGACCTGACGCCGGACGACGCCGAGGACGCCTAGGGAGGGGTTGACCGGGCAGGAGGCACACCGACCGAGCCAAAGGAGCTTAGGGCGGTTCGTACCACCTCCACTATTGATCCAGGCACAAGGCTGCGCGGCGCGCTCGAGCGGATCCTCGCGGTGCGGTGGTCCGGGCGAGCTTGTGCCTCAAGACCGCCTGATCCACCAATGACGCTGGTGGCAGAGCCCATAAGCCCGCGGGCGCGGGCCCGCCGGCGCCCATGTCGGATCCCGTTGTGCTCGGACGACCAATGGAGCTGGTAACCGCTTCCCGAAGTGCGCCACGGCGCCGGCCAGCGCCCTCCGGGACCATCGGGCGGCTGGCGCGATCCGCCGGAGGGGCGCACCATGGGCTCATGACGGATCGAACGGGGGGCGTCCGATCGTGGTTTCGCGCGCTGCTGGCGGTTGGCGCGGCGCTGAGCCTGGGCCTGGCCGGCTCGACATGGGCGACCGCCCGGACGCCGGTCGCCGCGACGCCGGTCGCCGCGGCGCCCCTGTCGGGCGGTGCGGCGGTGCCACCTGCGGCCGCGACCGCCGCGGAGACGCCGCTCCCCGGCGGGACCGCGCAGGCGCAGCTCGCAGGCGGGACCGCGCTGGGGCCGCAGGCCACGTCCACCACGCCGGCGACCGAGGCGGCGCTGGCGCCCTGGACGGGTGGCCTGGACCTCTATCGGCCGGGCGTCTACACCATGCAGGCGACGTGGTACTGGTGCACGGCCGCCAACGTCCAGATCATGCGCAACATGGCCTTCCACCAGGCGGACCACAGCACGGCCGACCAGTCCCGGTACTTCTCCTACATGCGGGCCCATGACCGGTACAGCATCCCCATCACCGACGGGACCGATCCGCAGGGCTGGGCCGACGGGCTGGCCCGCTACGTCGACAGCCGCTACCGGCTGGTCACCTACACGAGCTTCGACGCGGCCCTCCATGACGCCGTGACGCGCATGCGCCTGACCGGCCTGCCGGTGTCGCTGGCGGTCATGCACGGCAACCACGCCTGGGTCCTCAACGGCTTCACGGCCACGGCCGACCCGGCCAGGACCAGCCGGTTCACGGTGACCAACGTCCGGGTGACCGGGCCGCTCTACGGCCGCCAGAGCGTCAACGGCTACGACATGCCGCCCGACACGATGCTCACGACGGCCGCCTTCCGGACGTTCTTCACCCCGTTCCACTACGCCCGCGTGCACATGGTGTGGGAGGGCTCGTTCATCACCATCCAGCCCATCCCCCGCGCGGCGGCGCCGGTGGCGACCCCGGTCGGCGCGCCGCACGCCGGGCCGGCCGCGACCCCCGCCGGGCTGCCCGGCGGCGCCGTCTTCCCCTGGTCGATGGCGCGCCCCGGTCTCGCCTGAGCCCCGCCGTCAAGCCGCCGTCCGGCGGGAAGTCCGGCGGCCTCTACAATCCGCTGGACGTGACCATCCTCGCCTCGCTCCACGGGCCGGCCGACCTGCGCCACCTGTCGGACGCTGAGCTGGCCCAGCTGTGCACCGAACTGCGCACCACGATCATCGAGACGGTGGCTCGCACCGGCGGCCACCTGGGCAGCTCGCTCGGCGTCGTCGAGATCGCGGTCGCCCTCCACCGGCTGATGGACAGCCCCCGTGATCACGTGGTGTGGGACACGGGTCACCAGGCCTACCCGCACAAGCTGCTCACCGGCCGCCTCGAGCGCTTCGGCACGCTCCGCCAGCTGGGCGGTATCGGCGGCTTCCCGCGCCGCATGGAGAGCCCG
Organism: Candidatus Sulfotelmatobacter sp.; assembly: GCA_035622975.1. Taxonomy (GTDB): domain Bacteria; phylum Chloroflexota; class Limnocylindria; order Limnocylindrales; family CSP1-4; genus DASPUH01. Next base: position 3,682 of record DASPUH010000153.1, on the reverse strand, counting down.
CACGACGTCTTCGACGGGGGCCACGCCGGTACAGGCCTCTCCATCGCGGAGGGCCTCGCGCTCGCTCGTGACGAGCGTGGCGGGACGGAGCGGGTGGCGGTCGTGGTCGGCGACGCGGCCCTCATCAGCGGCCTGTCGCTGGAGGCCCTCAACGACCTTGGCCACCGCCAGACGCGCATGATGATCGTCCTCAACGACAACGAGATGAGCATCTCGCCGACCGTCGGGGCCCTCAGCCAGTACCTCTCGCGGATCAAGCTGTCCAGGACGTGGCGCGGGTCCAAGCGTGCCTACGATCGGGCCATCCGTCGGCTGCCGCTGGTGGGGGAGCAGGCCCTTGAGATCTCGCGGCGCCTCCGGGCGTCGGTCGTGCAGTTCGTGCAGCCGGGCCAGCTGTTCGAGGATCTGGGCATCACCTACATCGGCCCGGTGCCCGGCCATGACCTGCAGGCCCTGGATGCGACCTTCCGTCGGGCGTTGACCAACGAGGGGCCCGTCATCGTCCACGTCCGGACGCAGAAGGGCCACGGCTTCCGCCCGGCCGAGGCCGATCAGGTCAGCTTCCATGGGGCGGCCCTGCCGCCGATGACCGTCGTGCCGTCGCCCAACGCCCCTGCTACCACCGACGGCGACGCCACGCTGTCCGCCGCGCAGGCCGCGGCGGCCCTCAAGCGACCGCCCAACTACACGGCCGTCGCGGTGGCCGAGTTGCTGGCCATCGCGCGGGAGGATCCGCGTGTCGTGGCCATCACGGCCGGCATGCCGACCGGCACCGGCCTGAACCGCTTCGCCGCCGAGTTCCCCCGTCGCATGTACGACGTGGGCATCGCCGAGCAGCACGCCCTGACCATGGCCACGGGCCTCGCGCTCGGTGGCATGCGCCCGTACGTGGCGATCTACTCGACCTTCCTGCAGCGCGCGTTCGACCAGACCGTCCACGACATCTGCCAGAACGATCAGCCGGTGGTGCTGGGCGTGGACCGGGCCGGTATCGTCGGCGAGGACGGCACGAGCCACCAGGGCATGTTCACCATCCCTGCCCAGCGGCAGCTGCCCCACCTGGTCGTCGCCTCACCCAAGGATGAACAGGAACTGCGCCGTCTGCTCCGCACGGCGTTCGGCCAGGAGCACCCCTTCGCGCTGCACTACCCGCGCGATGCCGGCCTGGACCTGCCACCCGTCGCCCCGGATCCCATCCCGGTGGGCCAGGGGGAGTTGCTGCGCGCCGGTGAGGACCTGCTTGTGGTCGCCTTCGGACCGATCGTGCAGCGGGTCATGGCGGCGGCCGACCGGCTCGGCCTCGAGGGCTGGTCGGTCGGGGTGATCAACGCCCGCTTCGCCAAGCCGCTCGACCGGCAGCTCATCGTCGCCCATGCCGCCGGCAGGCAGCTGGTGGTGACCGTGGAGGAGAGCGTCGTGACCGGGGGCTTCGGGGCAGGCGTACTCGAGGCCCTGGCCGAGGCGGGCCTGGAGGATCCAGCTTTGCGGTCGGTCCCGGTGCATCTCGTGGGCCTGTCAGGTGACCGGTTCGTGGATCATGGCTCAGCCGCCGACCTGCGCCGGCTCCTGCGCCTGGACGTGGACGGCCTGGTCGAGCAGCTGCTAGAGGCGCTGGCGACCGTCGGCGCCCGGCCTGCCGCCGCGCCGGCCCGGCGGCCGGCCAGGCGCACCGCCTGACGACGCCGGCCGGGACGCCAGCGTGCCGGCCCGCACCCGGCTGGACCAGCTCATCGTCGCCCGTGGCCTCGTCGCGAGCCGCTCCCAGGCGCAGGCGCTCCTGCTGGCCGGGCGCGTCCGGGTCGGGGAGGGGCCCGGAGCGCGTCGTGATCGCAAGCCGGGGGACCTCGTGGCCGGTGACACGCCAGTCGAGCTCGACCAGCGGCCGCCGTTCGTCTCGCGCGGCGGGGAGAAGCTGGCGGGGGCTCTCGACGAGCTCGGGGTGGATCCTCGTGGCCGCGCCTGCCTGGACGTCGGGGCCAGCACCGGCGGCTTCACCGACTGCCTGTTGCAGCGCGGCGCCCGCCATGTCTATGCTCTCGACGTGGGCCGAGGACAGCTGGCCGAGGCGCTCCGGGCGGACCCCCGGGTGACCAGCATGGAACGGACCCACGCTCGCCGGCTGGACCCCCGCGACCCGGAGGCCATCCGCCTGCCGGAGCCGGTCTCGCTGGCCGTGGCCGACGTTTCGTTCATCTCGCTGACCCGGCTGCTGCCGGGGATGGCCGCCCAGGTCGAGCCCGGCGGGGAGCTCGTGGTGTTGGTCAAGCCCCAGTTCGAGTCGCGGCCGGGGGACGTGCCCAAGGGCGTCGTCCGTGACGCCGCGGTGCGCGCCGCCGCGGTCGAGCGGGTCGCCACGGCAGCACGGCAGGCCGGTCTGGACGTCGGCGCGCAAGCCGTGTCCGCGCTGCCCGGTCCGGCCGGCAACATCGAGATCTTCCTGCACCTGCGCCGCCCGCCGGTGGGCGCATGAACCGCCTGGGCATCGTCTATAACGCCACCAACCCGCTCGCCGTGGCGCTCCAGGAGCGCGCCGTCAGGTGGTGCGTGCAGCACGACCTGGCAGTCTGGACCTCGCCGGGGGCCGACACGGCCCTGATACGGGGCAACCTTCCCGGCACCGAGCTCCTCCTCATCCTGGGCGGCGACGGCACGATCCTGCGGGCCGTGAGCGCCCTGGCCACGACCGACGTGCCCCTCCTGGGCGTCAACACCGGGAGGGTCGGCTTCCTCGCCCGGGCGGAGGCCGAGCAGCTCGAATCCGTGCTGAGCCAGGCGCGCGACGGCGGCTTCGCGGTCGAGACGCGGATGGCCCTGGAGGTCACGATCGTGCCCGCCCCGGGCGGCGCGACGGTCACGACCGCGGCCCATTACGTGGCCCTCAACGAGGCCGCCATCGTGCGTGGGACGTCGCCCCGGCTCATCCGGCTCGACGTGGCCATCGACGACACGCACCTGGCGACCTACCGGGCCGACGGGCTGGTGGTGGCCACGCCGACCGGCTCGACCGGCTACTCCTTCAGCGCCGGGGGCCCGATCCTTGATCCGGGCAGCCGCAACCTCGTCGTGACGCCGATCGCCGCCTACCTGGCCGGCATCCACTCCATCGTCGTCAGCCCCAAACACACCGTGGCCGTGCGCGTGGAGGCGGCCAACGACGTGATGGTCAGCATCGACGGCCAGACCGACCTGGCTTTGGCCGTCGGCGACAGCGTCCGGGTGCACGCTCGCGAGCGGCCCGTGCGCTTCATGCAGCCGCCCGGCACGCCGTCGTTCTGGGATCTGCTGCGGCGCAAGGTGGAGCTGCTTCCGCCGTGAGCCGCTCGGGGCCGCCGGGGGCCGGACCCACGCGCACGGTCGGACCGCCGGCGTACCAGGCAGCCGTGGCGGCATACCTGGTCTACCTCCGCGTCGAACGTGGCCTCTCGGCGCGTACGCGTGCTGCCTACGCGGCCGACCTGCGCGCCTTCGCCGCCGCTCCGCCGGGCGGCAGCGGGTGGCCGTGGGCCAGCTCGGTCGAGCCGGCACGGCAGTACCTCTCGAGCCTGGGCGACCCGCCCGCGCCGCTCCGTCCCGCGACGCGGCGGCGACGCGCCGCGGCGATCCGCGCCTTCTACCGCTTCGCCTTCGCCGAGGGCCTCATCGACGCCGACGTCGCCGGTCGCCTGGACCTGCCTCGCCCCGG
>DASPUH010000152.1:0-24841 GCA_035622975.1 Candidatus Sulfotelmatobacter sp. | reverse complement strand
GGTGGCGAGCCAGACGCCTGAATCGCGCAGCGCCAGCAGCTCGTCCAGGAACCCGGCCAGCGCCGCGGCGCGGGACGGCCGGCCGGACAGGAATGGGTGCATGGTCAGGACCAGGCAGCCGCCGGCGGCGAACGTGGCGTCGCGTTCGAGGCGCCACATCTCCATGACCTTGGCCGGACTCTCGATGAGGCCCGAGCCGGTCAGGTCGGGCAGGTAGGCGTACTGCTCCCAGTCGTCGAGGCCCCAGTGGATGGGGATCTCGATCAGCCACGGCGACGGCTGACCATCTTGGCCCGCTTCGGTCGTGGCCAGGCGGTACGGGCGGTCCGCGTCCATGAGGCTGGAGTCGTAGCGGAACCCGTGCCGCGCCAGCAAGCCGGGCGTGTGGTACGAGGTCTCCCACATGGGGGCCCGATAGCCGACGGGCCGCACGCCTGTCACCGCGTCAAGCGCCTCGAGGCCGCGGAGCAGGTACCGCTCCTCGGCCGCCTCGTCGGCGCCGAGCGGCTCGTGGAGGTACCCGTGATGGCCGATCTCATGGCCGGCGTCGCGGATGGCGCGGACGGTGTCGGGCCAACGTTCCGCGGTGTAGCCGGGCACGAAGAACGTGCCCCGGACCTGCCGTGTGGCGAGCAGGCCGAGCAGCCGCGGCACCGCCGTCCGCGGCCCGTACGCCTGGTGGGTCATGACCCCCAGGCGGCGCGCGGCGGTGGGAGCGCCGGCGAGGACGGCGCTCTCCGCGTCCACGTCGAAGGTGACGGCGGCGGCCGCCCGGATGCCGGGCGGCCAGAACGCCTCGCTCACGATGGCAGAGCGCTCACGAGGTGGCGACGGCGGTGCTCTTGCTGTACTGCTCCAGGGCCCAGTAGACGAGACCGGCCACGACGAAGCCGGCGAAGTAGGCGATGTCGGCACCGCCGAGCGCGGTGGCGATCGGTCCCTCGAACGGGATGCTCGTGTTCATGAACGGGATGGACACGACGAAGCCCACCACAAGCGCGATGAGGGCGTTCAGGCCGGTCGGCAGGAGGCCGAAGGCGACGGCCTTCGAGCCGTCGATGACCCCCCGGCGGCGCCGGCTCAGGTCGACCAGCACGATGGCCGCCCAGGGGCCGATCCAGTAGGTGATGAACAGCAGGTAGTTCTCGAACGTGGCCTGGAAGTTGGCCTGGTACAGGTACAGGGTGGCGAGGTAGCTGAGGACGCCGACCACCAGGGCCGACACCGGGCGGGGCACGTGGACGCCGGCGGCCAGCAGCGACAGGGAGCCGGTGTAGTCGTTCATGGCGTTGACGGCGACCGTGCCGAAGAAGATGGCGATCATGGCCAGCGCGCCGATGAGGCCGCCGCCGAGCAGGGCGTTGATCTGGTGGACCGGGTCGGTCAGGGTCGCGTCGAGCGCCCCGAACACGGCCAGGCCCAGGATCTCGATCCAGGCCGCGGAAAGGAACAGGCCAAGGAAGGTGTAGCCGAAGACCCGCGTGCTTGACGAGGCGCTCGGCAGGTAGCGGCTGTAGTCCGAGGCATACAGGGCCCAGGCCAGGTTGAAGCTGCCGGCGATGGTGGTCATCAGGACGAACGTGCCAAGGCCGGAGCCCTGGCCGTCGGCCAGGCTGAAGTTGGCCTTGGACAGCACCGCGATCGTGACGACCCCGAACAGGATCGCCAGCCCGAGGGCGGCGTACTTCTCGAACGTGTGGATGGCCTCGTAGCCCACGACGCTCAGGCCCGCCTGGCACAGGACAACGATGAGCAGGCCGACGGGGAACGGCACCGCGCCCCCGGAGATGACATCGATGGCGTATGCGCCGAAGAACGCGTTGATGGCGTCCCAGGCGATCGTGCTGAGCCAGTTGATGACCGCCGGAACCACGATCGCCTTGCCGAAGGGCAGGCGGGCCGCGGGGATCTGGGCCATGCCGGTCCGCGGGCCCATCGCGCTGAGGACGCCCACCAGGGCGGCGCCGATGAGGTTGCCGACGACGATCGCCAGCAGCCCGTCGGCGAAGCCCAGCCCCAGGATCGGGGCGAGCACGCCGATGGCGAAGGCGGCGGGGACCAGGTTCGGGGTGAACCACACCGTGAACAGCCGCCAGACGGCGCCGTAGCGGGCCGCCTCGGGGATCGGCTCCATGCCGTGGCCCTCGATGGAGAGGTCGCCCTCGCCCTTGGGCATCGAGTCGCGCATGAGCGCCTGGACCGCCATCCCTTAACCCTCCTGCTTGGTGAACGTGATGGGCACGTCGCCCTCAGCCCGGTGCACCACCGCGCGCGCCGGCTCCGTCTCGGCCACCACTCGACCGAGCCGGACCACCCAGCGCGCCACGGGCCGGAGGCGGATCGCCTCCGCTTCGTCGGCGCAGTCGAAGACCACGAAGTTGGCCGGTTTGCCCTCCTCCACCCCGTACTCGACCTCGGCCGCCCGCGCGGCGTTGTCGGTGACCATGCGATAAGCCCGGAACAGCTCGCCCCGCCCGGTCATGTGGCCGACGTGCACCAGCATCGACAGGGCGTCAAGCATCGAGCCGCGCCCCAGCGGATACCACGGATCCATGATCGAGTCGTGGCCGCAGGCGACGTTGATGCCGGCCGCGTCCAGCTCCTTGACGCGCGTCATCCCGCGGCGCTTGGGGTACGAGTCGAAGCGCCCCTGCAGGGCGATGTTATCGAGCGGGTTGGCCACGACGGTCACGCCCGCCCGCTTCAGGATCTGGAGCAGCTTGAAGGCGTACGCATCGTTGTAGGAGCCCATCGCCGTCGTGTGGCCGGCGACGACCCGCCCCTGCATGCCCTGCCGCATCGTGTCCGCCGCGACCACCTCCAGGAAGCGTGACTGCTCGTCGTCGGTCTCGTCGCAGTGCAGGTCGATACCGGCGCCCGTCTCGTGGGCCAGTTCGAACAGGAAGTGGACCTCCTCGACGCCGTCCTCGCGGGTCCACTCGTAATGGGGGATACCGCCGATGACGTCGCAGCCGAGACGCATCGCCTCGCGCATGAGGGCCTTGCCATCGGGGAAGGACAGGATGCCGTCCTGGGGGAAGGCGATGAGGCGCAGGTCGACGACGTCCCGCATCTCCTCGCGCAGCTCCAGGAGGGCACGCAGGGCGGTGAGCCTGGGGTCGCAGACGTCGACATGGGAGCGGATGAGGCCCGTGCCCTGGGCCACCTCCCAGAGGATCGCCCGGCGCGCCCGATCCTTCACGTCGTCGTGGGTCAGGTGCGGCTTGCGCTCGGCCCACGTCAGGATGCCCTCGATGAGCGTGCCCGACTCGTTGTGGCGCGGCTCGCCGACGGTCAGGACCGCGTCCAGGTGGACGTGCGGGTCCACGAGCGGCGGGGAGAGGAGGCGACCCTCGGCCTTCAGCTCACGGACGTTCGAGCCCGTCGCCAGGAGCGTGCCGGCAGGGCGGATGGCCTCGATGCGGCCGTCGGAGACGGCGACGTCCACGAGCTCCGACGCAGTCCCGCCGGCCCCACGCGTGGTGGCGCCGTCGACGCGTGTGGGATGGAGGCGGGCGGCGCGCACGACGAGATCCACGCCAGGCTGCTCCCCATCCGAGCGCCTCAGTGCGACGCGATGCCCACGCCGCCACGGGCCTTGCAGTGTAGCGTCGGCGGAGAGCCGTCTCGGGGTGATGGCGCACGTCCTGTCCGTCTGGTCCACGGGCCGCGTCCGCTCGGCGCCCCGAGGGTCGAGAGCCACCGCTTGTCGCCCGTGTCAGGCCGTGCTGGTCGCGGTCGGTGACCTAAGCCCGAAGGTCGTTCGCAGGACTCATCGGCCCTCCTGGGTCCGCGCCGTCGCTGTCGGTGAACAGATCCAGGCTCGATGGTCGTCCGAAGGTGCTCGTCGACCCTCCTGGGAGCAGATTCGTTCACTGGCAGCGACCGATCGCCCGGCTGAAGGCATCCGGAACGCTCACGCGAGCGCTTCGGAGGCGAATCCTTCATGCCAGTGACGATCGCCGGTCCGTGGACAAGAACGGCTGCTATACGATGCGGCCGTCCGACCGCTCACGGTCCCACCGCTGACGGATCGAGGGAGGGTACCCACGGAGCCGAACGATCGACCCGACCTCGTGCCTGCGCAGCCCGGTGCGCCTGCGCAGCCCGGTTCGCCGCCGCTGATGCCCGAGGCCACGCCGCACGCGCCCCCGGCACCCGAGGCCCTGCCGCCCGCCGCCGTGTCCGCGCCGCCCACGTACTCACCACAGCCCCCGGCGGCACCGACCTACGTCCCGCCGTGGGCCCCGCCACCGCCGCCGTGGGTCCCAACGCAGCCGGGATACCCGCCGCAGCCCGGGATGCCGCCCACGCCCCCACCGGGCATGTACGTGCCGCCGGCCACCTCGTCGTGGGTGCTCCCGACGGAGCCGATCCCGGCCGGGCCGGCGCCGGGCATCCTCTACGCGGGGTTCGGCGTGCGGTTCGTGGCGTACGTCATCGACTGGGTCATCCTGGGTTTCGTCAGCGGGATCATCTGGTTTGCGGCGCTGGTGGCCGGCATGAGCGCGATCGGTGCCGACCGCTTCTCCTCGCTTGACACGGTGGGCGGCACGCTCACGGCCGATCAGATGTCGACGGCGCTCGCCTTCGCCCAGTACCTCTACGGTGGCCTTGGCCTGGCGTGGCTTGCCACCGCGCTGTACTTCATCGTCATGTGGCATACGGGCGGCACTCTGGGCATGCGCGCACTCGGGCTGCGCGTGGCGCGGGAAGAAGACGGCCGGCCGATCGGGTACGGACGGGCCACGGCGCGCTACCTGGGCTACCTCGTCGACTGGATCGCCCTGGGGATCGGGATGCTGTGGGTCGGTATCGACCCGCGCAAGCAGGGCTGGCATGACAAGATCGCCGGCACCTTCGTCGTGAAGCGCGCCTGAGGTGGCGAGCTGGGCCGGAGGGCCGCGACAGGATGCGGGGCAGGGCCAGGGCGGCCAACCCGCCTCGTGGTGGGAACCGCCGCCACGCGTCTCGCTGCCGCGCCGCCCGATCGGCAACCTGATCCGCACGGCCTTCGAGGCCTACGGCCGATCGTTCGTCCCGTTCCTCTGCCTGTCCGGGCTGGTGTACGCGATCGCCGGCCTGGTGCTCGTCCCGGTCGACCTGCGCCTGGCGGACATCGTCGGCCAGATCCTCGTGGCCACGCCCGTGTCACCCGGCGCCGACTACACGGCGTACCAGGCCCTCATGACCCGGGTCGGGCCCCAGGAAGCCGCGCTGTCCGTCCTCGCCGCGATCGTCACTGCGGTGATGCAGCCGCTCGCCCTCGGGGCCGTCATGGCCGGCACGCCGGAGGCGGCACAGGGTCTGCCGGTGGGCTTCCGCACGTCGTTGTCCCGGCTCATGGCGCGGTTGCCCCCCCTGCTCGGCCTCGCCCTCATCTTCGTGCTGGTGCAGGGAGGGCTCGCGATGGCGGCCGCGGGCATCCAGCTGGAGGAGCCGGCGATGGTCGCGTACGACTCCGCTGGGCTGCCCCAGTTCGGCACCTCGCTTGGCGTCTTCTTCCTGTTGGGTCTCGTCGCGATCTGCCTCGCAGTCGTCGGGCTGTACCTCTACCTCCGCTGGTCCGTGGCCATCCCGGCCATCGTCATCGACGGCCTGGGCCTCCGGGCCGCCATCGCCCGCAGCGCGCGCCTCACCGAGGGGTCCCGCTGGTACATCCTTGGCGCCCTCATCCTCATCCTCCTGTTGCAGCTGCTGTTCAGCCTCCTGATCGAGGTCATCGCCGCGATCATCGGCGCGGCCGTGGGGGCCGCGTCGCTGGCCGGGGGGACCCTCGCCACCGGCTCGGGCGGCAGCCTCTCCTTCAGTGCCGGCTTCGGGGCGCTGGCGGGGCGCGCCACGGCGTTCTCCTCCCTGGTGAGCCTGTTCCTCGGCGCCATCTACTACCCCGTCATCGGCATCGCGATGGCCATCCTGCGGAGCGACTTCATGTGGCGAGCCGATACGATCGCCCAGCTGCAGGCACCGCCGCCAGGCCCGTGACGACGGCTGGACAGGCGCCGACCATCGTGGTCCCGGATCCCAGTCTGGTGCTCCTCATCGGCGTCACCGGGTCGGGCAAATCCACGTTCGCGGCTCGCCACTTCCGACCGACCCAGGTCCTGAGCTCGGATGCCTTCCGCGCCCTCGTGGCCGACGACGAGAACGACCAGGAGGCCACGGCGGATGCCTTCGAGCTGCTCCACCGGGCGGTGGACCGCCGGCTCGCCCGGCACCGCCTCACGGTGGTCGATGCCACGAACGTACAGGCGTCCGCGAGGCGTCCGCTGCTCGACGCGGCCCGCGACCACCTCATCCCGGCGGTGGCCGTCGTCTTCGATCTCCCGGCACGCGTGACCGCGACGCGCAATGCGGCGCGCGCGGGTCGCACGGTCCCCGCTGCCATCCACCAGCGCCAGGGGCGTGCGCTCCGACGCTCCCTGCAGGAGCTGCCCCGTGAGGGGTTCGCGGCCATCTGGCTCCTGCGCTCCCCGGAGGCGATCGACCGGACGATCGTGGGCTCCGCCGGCTCGTGATCGCCCTGCTCGGCGGGCTGGGGGCCGCCATCTTCTTCGCGACGTCCACCACCTCCTCGAGCCGCTCCGCACGGCTCATCGGGGCGCCGGGGGTGGTGGGCTGGATGATGCTGGTCGGCCTGCTGGCGACCCTCCCGCTGTTCCCGCTGACCGGGGCGCTCGACGTCCACCTGACCTCCCTGGACGTGCTGCTCCTCGTGGTGAGCGGCCTGACCAACCCGCTTGGGCTGGTGCTGGAGTACGCGGCCCTGCGGGTCGGCCGGGTGGGACTCGTGGTCGGGCTGGTGTCGTCAGAGGGGGCCGTGGCGGCGGTCATCAACATCGCGGGCGGGCAGTCGGTCGGCCTGGCGGTCGCTCTGGCCCTGGCCGTGATCGCCGCCGGTGTGGTCGTCATCGGGCTTGCCAGCGAGGACGTCGGCGCACCGTCGCGTGATCCGCGCGTGGCCACGTTGCTGGCCCTTGCCGCGGCCGGCTGCTTCGGGGTGAACCTGGTGACGGTGGGTCGCCTCGCCGCCGACCTGCCACTGCCCTGGGCCATGACGGCCCCGCGGGTCGCGGGCGTGCTGGTCTTCACGATCCCGCTGCTGGCGCTGCGGCGGCTGCCGCGACCGGGACGGGCCGCGCCGCTCGTCATCGTGTCGGGCCTGTGCGAGGTCGCCGGGCTGGCGGCCTTCGCCGTCGGGTCGCGGACCGACCTGACCGTGGCGTCCGTCCTGACCTCGCAGTTCGCCACGATCACGGCCATCGCCGCCTGGGTCGTCTTCCGCGAGCGCCTGACCACCTGGCAGATCGTGGGCGTCACAGCGGTCATCGGCGGCGTGGCCGTGCTGGCGCTGCTCAACGTCTAGGACGCGTTCCGGCGGGGTGGCGGCGCCGCCGCGCGCCTCATACCATCGCGCCATGGTGGTTCGGTGAGCGAGGAGCGACGGCTCGTCACGATCCTGTTCGCGGACGTCAGCGGCTCGACCGCGCTGGGCGAAACGCTCGATCCGGAGGACCTGCGGGCGCTCCTGACGCGCTACTACGCCATCGCCCGTGACGTCGTCGCCGAGTACGGCGGCACGATCGAGAAGTTCATCGGCGACGCGGTCATGGCCGTGTTCGGGCTGCCCACGGCCCACGGCGACGACGCCGAGCGGGCCCTGGGGGCGGCCCTGGACCTGCGCGACCGGGTGCGGGAGGAGCCGCGGCTGGGCGAGCGGCTGCCGATCCGCCTGGGCGTGGCGAGCGGTGACATCGTGGCTCGCCGCGACGCCGCGGCGGGCGAGGACTTCCTGATCACCGGCGACGCCGTCAATGTCGCGGCGCGCCTCCAGCAGACCGCCGAGCCCTGGGCGATCAAGGTCACCGACCGCACCGCCCGCGCGGCGCGCGGCTTCAAGTTCGGGCCGCTGGCCGACATGGACGCCAAGGGCAAGTCACGGCCCATCCCGTCGCGTCCGCTGCTGGGCCGCGGACGAGCCGAGCGGGCCCGCCTGCCCATGATCGGTCGTGACGCGGACCTGGCGCAGCTGGAGCTGGTCGCCCGCCGGGTCTTCACCGAACGGCGGCCGTTCCTGGTCACCGTCGTCGCCCCGGCCGGGACGGGCAAGACCCGGCTCGTGGAGGCCCTGCTGGAGCGCCTGCCGGAGCTTGGGCCAGCCGGGACGGTGGCCACCGCGCAGTGCCTGCCGTATGGCCAGCGTCTCACGTACTGGCCGCTCCGTGCGGTGCTGCACCACCTGGTGGGAGCCGACGACGACTGCTCGCCGGCCGACCTGCGGCGGGCCGTCGAGGACTGGCTGGCCGACCACGAGGTGCCCGACGCACAGGCCGTGGGCAAGGCCCTCCTGGCCACCGTCGGCGCCGGGGACCTGGAGGTGGTCGACCGGGCAGCGATCTTCGCGGCGTGGCGGACGGCGCTGGAGGTGGCAGCCGTGGGCGGTCCCCTGACGCTGATCCTGGAGGACCTCCACTGGTCCAGCGACAGCCTCCTGGACCTGCTGGAGTCGCTGGTCCAGCCCCGTGCGGACCTGCCGATCCTCATCGTCGCCATCGCCAGGCCGGAACTGCTCGACCGGCGTGCCAACTGGGGCAGCGGCCGGCGCAACGCGCTGTCGCTGGCCCTGGAGCCCCTGCCCGCACCCGACGTCGCGGTGCTGGTGGAGCACCTGGTCGAAGGCGCCCCGCCCGAGATCGTGGAGGAGGTCGTGGCGCGAGCGGACGGCAACCCCTTCTACGCGGGGGAGATCGTGCGCGCCCTCGTCGAGCGGGTGGGCTCGCCGCTGGAGCCGACCGCCGCCCGTGAGGCGCTGACGCGGTTGCCCGACACGGTCCAGGCCACGCTCTTGGCGCGGCTGGACCTCCTGGACCCCGATGAGCGGCGGGTGCTCCAGCTGGGCGCCGTCTTCGGGCGGTCCTTCTCACCGGCCGGCGTCACGGCGCTCGACGCAGGGATCGGTGCCGACTGCGACGAGGTCATCGAGCGGCTGATCGACCGCGATCTGGTGCGCCCGTCCGGCCACCAGGACCTGGCCTTCCGCCACATCCTCATCCGCGAGGTCGCCTACGGCATGCTGCCCCGCGCCGAGCGCGCGCGTCTCCACGCGCATGCGGCAGAGTGGCTCATCTCGCGCGCCGGCGCTCATCCGGAAGCCGATGCCGAACTCATCGCGGTGCACTCCCGCGAAGCGGCGACCCTGGCCACCGCCCTGGACCTGGAGGAGGCGCCGCACCTGCGCCGCCGGGCGGTGGAGCGGCTCGAGGCCGCCGCCACCGCTGCCGAGAACGCCGCGGCCAACATGGAGGCGTTGCGGCACCTCCGCGCCGCGCTGGAGCTGGCGACGCCGGACCGTCACCTGGATCTGTATGAGCGGATGGGCGACACGACGGTCCACGGCGACATCAGCATCGACGCGCTGACCCACGCGCTCGAACTTGCCCGCGCCACCGGTGCCCCGCCGGACCGGATCCTGCGGATCCTGACCGGCATCCTGATGTTCCACACACGGTGGCAAGGTTCCGTGGCCGGGCGCCCCACGGTCGACGCGCTCGACCGGCTCTTTGCCGAAGGGCGCGCCCTCGTGCCGCAGGTCACCGACCGGGCTACACGCGCCGCATTCCGCACGACGGAGGCGTTCCGTCCCTTCTGGGTCGAGGGTGACGGGCGTCGCTCCACGGATGCCGAGCTCGTGGCGGCCGAGGCCAGCGCCCGTGAAGCCCTGGCCGTTGCCGTCGAGCTCGATGACGTCGGTCTCCAGTCGGCCGCCCTCGACGCCATCGCCTCCAACGCCCAGCTGCGGGGCGACTTCCGTTCCACGGCGGCCGTTTCCCGCCGTCGCCTGGGGTTCGGCGACCGTCTCTCGATCGCTGAACGGATCGATGCCGCCTGCATGGTGGCGTGGGCCGACGTGTCGCTCGGTGACTTCGCCGAGGCCATCGAGGTCGGTGAGGCTGCGGCGCGTCTGGTACAACCGGGGCAGGTCGCGAACTGGGCGCTGCACCTCGCCTCGTGGCGGACCGTTGCGTACGGCATGCGGGGCGAGTGGGATCAGGCGCTCCAGACCGCCGAGCGGGCGCGAGCGTTGTGGCTCGAACTGGAGCGCGTCGCCGCCGGCTATGCGACGCGCGGCTTCCACGCCGCGCTCCAGATCTGCCGCGCGCGGCGCGACGACGTGGGTACGACGCGGTGGCTCGAGGTGCTGGAGGAGATCATCGGCCCGTTCGATGACAAGCAGTACGGGCCCCTGCAGCTGGCCATCGCCCTGGCGGATGCGCCGGAGGTGGAGCGGCTGCTGGGCGCGCAGGAGATCACCATGGTCGGGAGCGAGCTGGTCCTGGCGGGAGTCGCCCTCCTGTGCGACCAGGGCGTGCCGCCCAGCCTCGCCACGATCGAGCGCCTGACCGGCACGACGCCTCCACAGGCACACGCCGTGATCGCGGAGCTGCACCGGGCCCGCGGCCTGCGATCCGCCGATGCGGCGTCCCTCGCGGCCGGCCTTCAGATCCTCCGCACGGCCGGCGCACGCCCGGCCATCGGGCGGGTGGAGATCGAGCTCGGCCGCCTGACGGCGGATGGCGTGCTGGTGGAGTCCGGGGCGCGGATCCTGTCCGCGCTCGGGGACGTCGACCAGCTGGACCGGTACGGCCTGTCGGCCTAGCCGCCGACGCCCCCGCCGGCCCGGGCCGGGCGGGGTTCTGGGCTACGATTCGGCGGCCCGATGTCCACTCAGGCCGTAGACCGGTCGTACCGAGCCCTGCTCGCCGTGCCCGCGTTGCCGCGGGTCCTGGCCGGCATGTTCGTGGCTCGCCTCAGCCAGACGGCGGTGGGCATCGCCCTCGTGCTGTTCACGCTCGATCGGTTCCACTCGCCGGCGCTCGCAGGCTTCGTGACCTTCGCCTCCATCTTCCCCGGCCTCGTGGTCAGCCCGCTGGCTGGGGCGATCCTGGACCGCCGTGGCCGGACGCGGTTCATCGTGCTCGATTTCCTGGTCGCCATGAGCTCGCTCGCCCTGATCGGGGCGCTGGGCCTGCTTGACCTGCTGCCCGCGTGGCTGCTGCTGGTGATCACGATCCTCTCGGCCCTGACCCAGCCGTTCAGCAGCACGGGTCTGCGCAGCCTCTTTCCCCTCCTCGTGCCGCGGCACCTGTGGGAACGGGTCAACGCGGTCGATTCGAACGGCTACGTGGTCGCCTCCATCTTCGGGCCGCCGGTCGCGGCCGGACTGGTGGGCTTCCTGGGCGGCCCGGTGACCCTCATCCTCATCGGCGCCACGTTCGGGTTGGCGGCCCTCATCCTGGTCGGCAGCCCCGACCCGCGGACGGAGACGACCACGAGCGGCCACCTCCTGCGGGACGCGTGGGACGGGGCGCTCTACACGTGGCACAACCCGACGCTGCGCGGCCTGGGCTTCTCGATCGCGGTGCTCAACCTGGCCGGCGGCACCGGCGCCATCGTGCTGCCGCTGATCGTCTTCGACCGGCTGCACGGGAGCGAGCTCCTGGTGGGCCTCCTGTTCGCGGTCAGCGGCGTCTTCGGCTGTGTCGCCGCCCTGGCATCAGGGCGGCTCGACACGCGGGGCGTGGAGTGGCGCCTCCTCGTCGTGCCCATGGCACTGTACCCGGCGGCCACGGTCCTGCTGCTGGCGACCGGCAGCGTCTGGCTCGTGGCGGCGTCGATGGCCCTCACCGGCCTGCTCAACGGGCCCATGGACATCGCCCTGTTCACGATCCGGCAACGGCGGACCGACCCCTCGCTGATGGGGCGCGCCTTCGCCGTCTCGATGTCGCTGAACTTCCTGGGCTTCCCCATCGGTTCCGCCATCGCGGGGGTCGTGGCGTCCGTCTCCCTGGAGGGCGCGATCGTGTTCGCGGTGGCCGCGTCGGCGCTGGCCGCCGTGCTGGCCGCGACCCTGGTGCCGCGGACGGAGGTCGGTGCCGGGTTCGCCTAGGAGCCCAGCACCTCGCGCTTGGCCTGGCTGAACTCCTCGTCGGTCAGGGAGCCGTCCTGGTGCAGGTGGGCCAGCTCGCTGAGCCGGACGGTCCGGTCGGCTCCACTGGCAGCGGGCGTCAGGCTGGGCTGCGGAGCGGGCGCCAGGGGGGGCGGGGTTGGCGGCGTGGTCGTCGCCGCGGGCAGCGGCGGCGTTCCCCCGGGACCGGCACTCGCCGGCGATCCACGCCGGCGTCCGATCAGGAAGCCGGCCCCGCCCACGAGCGCGGCACCCAGCAGGCGCGGTCGGCGGACGACCACGATGCGACGTCGGAACATGTCGAACGGCTCCAGCTGCGAGGATGCGGTCCCGGGAACGATGCGCCCCACCGGCCTGTCGCGCAAGCCGGGGAACCGTCGGGGCGGGCCGGACGTCGGTAGGGCATGGGTCGACTCCGGGCGGCGCGCCCCGCTCCCTTCCTGGTCGGCGTCCTCGTGCTCATCATGGCGGCATGCTCGGCCGTCGGGACCGGGACGCCGGGCCCCAGCGGGTCGGTCGGTCCCTCGCCCAGCAGCAGCCCGGGCGGCTCGGGCGCCCTGCCAGGCGGTGAAGTCGGGGCGGGCCTGCTCGTCAGTGTCACCGAGGTCGGGGGCCTCATCAGCCCCGACGCGATGTACCAGCGTCTCCCCGACATCGCCGTGTACCGCGACGGGCGCGTCTTCCAGCCGGGCGCCGTGCCCGCCATCTACCCCGGCCCGCTGCTGCCTCCCCTGCTCCAGACGATGATCTCGCCGGCCGGCGTCCAGGCGGTGCTGGACCTCGCACGGCAGGACGGCCTGGCCGACCACGATCAGTCGTACCTCACCGGCATCGGCGCCGACATGCCCGACACGATCGTCACGGTGGTGGTGGACGGCAAGGCCATCATCAGCCGGTTCGCCTCGCTGGGGGCCTCCGGGTCCAGCCTCACCGATCCGGCCGAGATCGCGGCGCGGGCGAAGGCCACCGACTTCATCTCGCACCTCACCGGCTACCCCAGCCTGGTCACGCAGTACCAGGTCGGCCAGTCGCAGCCGTATGTTCCGGCCACGGTGCAGATCGTCGCCCGCCTGGGTGACCCCAGCGCCGGCGTGCAGCCGTCCATGCTGGCGCGTGAGCCGCTGGCCTGGCCGCTGGCCGCCCCGCTCTCCTCGTTCGGCCTCGCGATCCCGGCCACGGCAACGCCCCCTGCCGTGGCTCGTTGCGGCACCGTCGCCGGTGACGATCTGAAGCTCCTCTGGCCGCTGCTGCAGCAGGCGACGCAGATCACCGGCTTCTCCAGTGGCGGCGCGACATGGCGCGTGACCCCGACGCCGCTGCTGCCCGGCCAATCGGACATGTGCATAGGCCGAACGGACCAGTTACAAAGTCAACCGTAGGCGTACGCTGTCGGGGTGGACCAGCCGGCCGGCACGCGGTCGCGCGTCGAACTGATCGGGACCCACCTTCGGGTCGAGGGCTCGATCGATCTTGGACGCTTCACCCGCGTCTCGGATTACGTCAACATCCTGAGCGGGTTCTTCAACCTCCAGGACGTCGTCCTGCTGTCGAGGACCGGCGAGCCGACCCGCATCAACTTCCCCGAGTTCCGCGTGCGGCTCGACGAGATCGCGATCGTCGGGCAACAGGATCCCCAGGCCAACCCGGTCGGCTCGGGCGCGTGGGGCGACACCGTCACGCCAGTGGCGGCGCCTGCGCCGGAGCCGCCCAGATCGTCGATGTTCGAGGGCCACGGGGAACGCCAGACCGGAGAGGACCCGTGGGGCGAACGGCCGGCGGCGGAGAACCCGTGGGCCGAACGGCGAGTGGGCACGCCCGAGGTGAGTTCCACGGTCTTCACGGGCCGTCACGACCGTGACGAGTCGGATGAGAGCCAGATCGACACGGAACGCCGTCGCCTGGTCATCAGCACCGACGCCCACATCATCTACGGCGCGGCACACCTCCACCACGAGGCCTCGATGATGGCCTTCCTGGACGCGACCGACCCGCACTTCATCCCCATGACCGATGTCCGCGTCCGCTGGCTGGCCGACCGACGCCTGGCCGGCCGCTTCCCGTTCGTGCTCGTACAGCGCGACCACATCGTGGGCGTTGCCACCGACGTGTCGGGTGGCCTGTCGCTGCTGCGTGGCCGGAGTGGGTCGATCGACCCCTGGGCCTTCGAGGACGAGACGCCCGAGCCGCACCTGGGCTGACGCCCGTCACGCGCGGCCGGCCCGACCCCGGCCGGCGTGGCCCCCGCCGGCCTGATCCGGGCGTGCCAGGTAGCCGAGGTCAGCCCCCGGGCGGGCGGGTCGGCGGGAGGTCCAGCCAGCCCTCGCGGACGGCGCGGGCGGCGAGTTCCGTGCGCGACGCGACATCGAAGCGCGCGTACAGCCGGCCCAGGTGCGCCTCGACCGTCTTCGTGGCGATGCCCAGCGCACGACCGATCTCGTCGTTGGAGCGGCCGGCCGTGGCGAGGCGGGCGATCTCGAGTTCACGGCCGGTGAGGCGGTCGACTCGGCCGCGGGCCCGCTCGTCGAACGTCAGGCGCCCGGTCGCCGCAGCCTGCACGGCCGCCATCAGCTCGGTGAGCGGCGCGGTCTTGACCACGAACCCGGCCGCCCCGAGCTGGAGGGCGGCGGCGGCGTACTGCGGGTAGTCGAATGCCGTGAGGAGCACGATCGCCGTACGGCGCGCCCCGGTATCCGCCCGTCCGCCCTCGCCATCCGCCAGGAGCGTCAGTCCGCTGTCCGAGCCCAGCTGGATGTCGAGCAGCAGCACGTCGGGCGGGTCGGCGGCGGCCAGCATGGCCCGCGCGTCCTCGAGCGTGGAACCGACGCCCATCACCTCCATGCCCGGTTGCGCGGCGAAGAGGCCCGCCGTGCCGTCGCGCACCACCGGGTGGTCGTCCACGATGCCGAGCCGGATCGTCACCGGACGCCCCAGCCGAGCGCCCCGCGGTGCCATTCGAGCGAGACCTCCGTGCCGCCCTCGGGCCGTCGGTGCAGGTCGAGTCGGGCGCCCACCTGTTCAGCACGCTGCTGCATGCCAAGGAGGCCGAAGCGTCCCGCCTCGACGGCCCGCGCGGTCGAAGCCAACTCGATACCGGGCCCGGCATCCTCGACCGACAGCGAGGCGAACCCCGCGTCCGCCCGGTACGCGACGCGGATCGGCGGGCGACCGTGGCGCACGGCGTTGGCGAGGGCCTCCTGGGCGACGCGGAACAGCGCCAGCTCGACCTCCGCGGGTGGCCGCGCGACGTCGTCACGGACCAGCTCGATCCGGTTGCCCGACAGGCGCTGCACCCGCTCGACGAGCCACTCCATCGCCACCCCGGCGCCCAGGTGGTCCAGGATCGGCAGGCGCAGCTCGCCGGTCACGTCGCGCAGCTCTGCGGCGATGGACCGCGCGAGGGCGGCCCCCTCGGCGTCACCGCTCGCGTCAAGCCGTCGCACGAGGAGCGTCAGGTCCTGCAGCGGTCCGTCGTGGAGGTCGGCCGCCAGGCGTACCCGCTGCGCTTCCGCCAGGGTCACGGTCAGGTCGCGCTGCAGGGTCGCCCGGCGGGTCAACTCATCCAGCGGCCGGATCGCCAGCCGTGCCGCAGCCGCGACGATCACGGCCCACACGACGAGGGCCGCCATGGCCAGGAGGGGGTCGGTGAGGTTAAGGACGAGTCCCGCCACGACGGGCGTCAGGCCGATCGCGGCTAGCGTGACGCCCTCGATGAGCTGATCCCGCCCGATGGCCCAGCCCATCCCCGCCACCCGGCGCGGCAGGAAACCGGCCAGGAGGGCGGGCAGCACGGTGATGCCCGCCACGACCTGCGCTCGCAGCGCCGAGCCTTCGGGCGACACCGTGAAGGTCGGCACGGCCGCCGCGGTCGATGCTCCATCACCGAGATTGACGGGGACGGCCATCCCGACCGACGCCATCTGCGGCCCGATCACGACGGCCACCGCGTAGCACGCCAGGGCGGCGGCGATCGCCACCCGACGTCGTCGCGCATCGGGGGCGTACGTGGTCAGGGCCTCGGCCAAGGGCGCCACGGAGAGGGGCCACAGGAGGCCGACGGCAGGGATGCTCCACGACGGATCGAAGGTCGCCAGGATCGCGAGCGAGAACGGCGCGATGCTCGCGGCCAGGAGCGGCCAGCCAAGGCGCGCGACGATGGCGGGCCGGCCCGGACGGGTCAGCCACCACGCGCCGAGCAGGAGGATGGCCGCCCCGAACCACACCAGGAGGACGGTGTCGTCCGGCTGGCGGTCGAGGGCGCCCGGTCCGCCGGTACCGCCATGTGGTGCGGCCGCCCAGGCCCCGACGCCGAGCAGCAGGAAGGCCAGGGCGATCGCGGCCGCGACCCGCTGGCGGACGGTATCAGCCACGTTCGGACGGTAGCACCGCCGCTGGCGGGCGGCCAGGCGGGGAATCCCTGCCGTCGGGGCAGGGGAGTCCCGCCTGTTCGGTCGGGGCGGTCGGGCCTACGGTGCGCCCATGACGAACACCCCCGCCGACCCCGCCCTGACGGCCGACCACCTGTCCAAGCGCTATCGGGGCGGCGGGCCGCTGGCCCTCGACGGCGTCACCATGACCGTCCCGACCGGCTCGATCACCGCCGTCGTCGGACCGAACGGGGCCGGCAAGTCGACCCTGATCCGGACCTGGATGGGCTTCGAACGCCCGACCGCCGGCCGGGTGACGGTCACCGGGATCGACCCGTGGCGGCACCGGCCGGAGGCGGTGGCACGGATCGGATACGTGCCGCAGGCGGCGTCCCTCTACCGCGACCTGACGGTCGCCGACCACCTGGCGATGGCCGTCACGCTCCGCCATGGATTCGAGCGCAGCGTCGCGGTCGAGCGGCTCAGGTCGCTGGGTATCGGACCGTCCAGGCGGGCCAGCGAACTGTCCGGCGGACAGCAGGCGCAGCTGGGCCTGGCCATCGCCCTCGCCACACGGGCGCCTGTCCTGCTCCTGGATGAGCCGCTGGCCAGCCTGGATCCGCTCGCCCGGCGCGAGTTCCTGAGCGTGCTCGTGGCCGCGGTCCGGGCGGACGGCCACACGGCATTCCTCTCGTCGCACATCGTCACCGACGTCGAGGAGGCGTGCGAGCGCCTCGTCGTGCTCTCGGCTGGGCATGTCCTGCTGGACGCGGACGTCGCAGAGGCTCGAGCCGCACACCGCGTCGTCCCGGTCGCCGCGCCATCGGCGGCCCCGCCCACGCCGTGGGACGTGGCCGGGTTCACTGGCCCGGGGGACACGCGTCTGGTCCTGTCGCGGACCAGCGACCCGACCGTCGGCCGGGCGGCATCCCTGGAGGAGATCGTGCTGGGCTACCTGTCCTCCGGTCGCGCGTCGGGGGCCGACGCGGCTCCGTGGGCCGCCTGATGGGCGCACTCGCTGGCTCGGTCACGTCCGCCCGGCTGACCTTCAAGGTCCATCGCTTCGAGGTGCTGGCCGCCTCGGTCGGCTCGCTGATCGTGGCCGTCTCGGCCCTCATCGTGACGTACCGCCTCGACGCGGTCGGGGTCACGGCCCACTGTCTGGTGCAGTGGATGAGCGGGGGACCGGACGCGGCCGGAGTCTGCAAGGATCCCGTGGCGCGATGGGCCGGCATCAACGAGAGCGAGGGCGGCAAGGTCCTCGCCGCGATGGCCCTGCTGCCGTATGCCGTCGGCCTCTTCCTGGGCGTGCCGCTCGTGGGGCGCGAACTGGAGGCGCGGACGGCCGCAATGGCGTGGGGGCTCGCCGGTTCACGCAGCCGGTGGCTGCTCGCCCGTGTCGCGCCCGTGATCCTCCTCGCCGTCGCGCTCGCCGCGCTCACGGCGCTGACCGCGGCGGTGCTGGAAACGACGCGCACCGGCGACGGGCTGTGGAGCAACCTGTACCAGGACGCCGAGCTGTTCGGGGCCCCCGTCGTGGCCCATGCCCTGGCCGGCCTCGGCATCGGGCTGCTCGTGGGCGCGGTCATGGGCCGGACGCTGCCGGCCCTCATCGTCGGAGGGGTGGCCGCGATCGTGCTCTTCAACGTCGGCCAGCAGTGGCACGAGTCGTTCCTGCCCGCGTCCGCGTATGGCAACCAGGGCGCGATCACCACGACCTCCGTGCAGCCCAAGGCTGGGCCGCCGCCGAGCGGCGCTGACCTCGCCGATGCCGCCGCGCGGGTCATGGATCCGGACCTGGACTACCGCTTCCAGACGCCCGACGGGCAGCTGCTCACGCGTGAAGCCGCTGTCGCGACCGTGCCCGCCGGCACGACCGGTGTCGGGGCGTGGCTGGTCACACACGACACGCCGATCTTCGAAGGGCCGTCGGCCACCCTGACGGGCGCCTGGCAGCTCCGCGAGACCATCGCCTTCGGTCTCCTGGGCGGCCTCCTGATCCTGCTGACGTTCCCGGTGGTGGAGCGGGCTCGACCGACCTAGCCGCGCTCCGCTTACGGCATGCGGCAGCGCCCGACCCTCGCGGCCGCGTTGCCGTCTAGCGCGCCGCAGACTCGTATGCGCCCGTCCCCGGCGGGCCGTTGGTGGTCCAGTCCGGCGCATACCAGTCCCGGGGCGACTAGCTCACAACGGCCAGGGTCCCCGCCCGGGCCGGCCCTGCCCCCCAGACGCGGCAAGGCTTGCTTCACAGGTGCGCAAGGGACCGCGAGGTCCCGCCGGGCCGCCCGCCAAGCCTTGGGATTACCTGAGGAGCAAGGATCCTCGCGAATCGGTCCGATCATCCGTGACCCGAGAGGCCATATCGATGGCCGACTCTCGCGCCCCAAGAGGAGGATCAGGTCGCTTGCTTGCCTGGCAGGCAAACCGTCACGTGCGGCTTACTGCATCGCCGCGATCAACTCCCCGGCGAGGGCCATCGATTCGACCGTGGAGAGCATCGGGTTGCGCAGGATGAAGCCGTCGAAGCCGGCCTCGCGGTAGGGCGCCAGGGCCTCCGCCGCTCTCGCCGGCGTGGCGGCGATGAGGCTGGCGCGGCGCTCGGGGGGGATGTGGGCGAGCAGCGACTCGGCCTCGCGAACGTCGGCCACCAGGAGGACCGGGGCCATCACCGTGCGCAGGACCGTCGACGGGTCACGACCGACGGCCTCGCAGTGGGCCAGGAAGACCTCGTCCTTGTGCTTGAGTTCGTCGAGCCCGCCGAACCAGTTGGCGATGTCGCCGAAGCGGGCAAGCATCCGCAGCGTCCGCCGCTCACCGCTGCCGCCGATCAGGATCCGGGGCCCGCCCGGCTGGATTGGGCGCGGGCTGTCCAGCGCGCGGTCGATGCGGTAGTAGGTGCCCTCGAAGCTGGGCCGGTCCTGGGTGAACATGAGATGGCAGATCTCCAGCGCCTCCTCCAGGCGGTCCATCCGCTCGCGCATGGGCGGGAACTCGAAACCGTAGCCCTTGTGCTCATCCTCGTTCCACGCCGCCCCCAGGCCCAGGACGGCCCGCCCGCCCGAGACGATGTCAAGGGTCGTGACCATCTTGGCCAGCAGCGCCGGGTTGCGGTAGGTGACGCCGCTGACCATGGTGCCCAGGCGCACGCGGCTCGTGCGCGCCGCGAGCGCCCCGAGCAGCGTGTAGGCCTCCAGCATCGGGGCCTCTTCCGGACCCACGCCGCGGATCTGGTAGAAGTGGTCCATCACCGTGACCATGTCGAAACCGGCCTGCTCGGCCGCCTGGACCACCCTGACGAGGTGCTCGAAGAGCTGGTCGTCCGGCACGCCGGGGAACGTGAACAGGGGCATGTGGTAGCCAAAGAAGGGCTTGCTCACGAGGTCCGCGCTCCTAGTGTGTCGTCGCCGGACCCTCCGTGAGCCGGTGCTGTCCGATGGTACGGCGGGAGGCGCGATGCCATGCGAGATGGCACCTGGGCCGCGCATGATGGCGCGGATATGGGCGCTCGCCGCACGCCTGGTCGTGGCCGGCTGACCGGTACAGCCGCCGTCGTGGCGGCTCTGCTGACGATGGTGGTCGCCGCCGGCTGCGGCGCCGAAGGCCCCTCCGGCGCACCCCTGACCGCCCCGCCCACGACTTCCCCGGCGACCCAGGCGCCGACGGGTGGGGCTGCGGCGACATCCCTGTTTCCTGCGACTCCCGTCGCCGCCTGTCGCGGCGCGATCCCCACCGCCGCCGCGGCGCTGGAGGGCCCGCTCCGCAAGCCCCTGGGGCCCACCTCCACGGCGGTCATCTGGTATGTCGTGGACGGCGACACGATCCGCCTGACGGACCGCGACTACGTGCGGCTCATCGGCATGGACACGCCCGAGACGGTCAAGCCGGGCACGCCCGTCCAGCCGTACGGACCCCAGGCCAGCGCCGATCTCAAGGCCCTGCTGGCCGGCCACACCGCGGTGGTCCTGGAGCGCGACGTCTCCAACACCGATGTGTACGGCCGGTTGCTGCGGTTCGTCTGGGTCAAGACCGGCAGCTCATGGTTCCAGCTGGACTACGAGCTCGTGGTGCGCGGTGATGCCCGCCTCGAGACGGTCAAGCCGGACGTGCGCTACGCGGCCGATTACGCCGCCGCCCAGGCGGTCGCCCAGGCCAACCACGTCGGCCGCTGGGCGACCTGCTAGCCGGCGATCTCCTCGAGGGCGTCTACGAGCCGCTGCACCTCGTCGGCCGTGTTGTAGTGGGCGAGCCCGATCCGCAGGACGCCGCCCGTCTCTGACAACCCCAGGCGCTCGATCAGGCCCGTGGCATAGAAGTCGCCGTCCCAGGTCGTGATGCCTCGTTCTCCCAGGGCTTCGGCGAGGTGGCGCGGCGAGCGGCCCTCGATCGTCACGGCGGCGGTCGGGGTGCGCTGGTCGAAGCGGCTGCGGTCGCGGATGCCCCAGACGCGCGACCGGGGCACGCGCTCCAGGCCGTCCAGGAGCTCGCCGAAGAGCCCCATCTCGTACGCGCGGATGGCCCGCATCGCGGTCTTGAGGTGGAGGCGGCGGCCGCGCAGCGCCGGGTAGTCCGGGGCGAACGGGCCGCCGAAGCGCTCGCCGATCCAGGCCAGGTAGTCCACCGCGGCACGCGTGCCCGCGAGGGCTTCGAAGTTCGGCGTCCCGGTCTCGAAGCGGTCATGGGCCGGGCGGACCTTGTAGGCCGGCAACCCCTCCAGGATCCTGGCCTTGCCGTATAGCGCGCCGAGGTGAGGCCCGAAGAACTTGTAGGCCGAGCAGACGAGGAAGTCCGTGTCGAGCGCCTGCACGTCGATCGGGCCGTGGGGCGCGAAGTGGACAGCGTCCACGTAGACCAGCGCCCCCGCCGCATGCGCCTGTTCGATGATCGTGGGCAGCGGGTTGATCGTGCCGAGCGCGTTCGAGGCGTAGCCCACGGCCACCAGCCGCGTGCGGCCGGAGAGCTTGGCGGCGAGATCGTCGAGGTCGAGCGTGCCGTCCTCGGTGTGGATGTCCACGGTCCGGACCACGACGCCCCGGTCCTCGGCGATCGCGCGCCACGGCGACACGTTCGCGTCGTGGTCGAGGGTCGTGACCAGGACCTCGTCGCCCGCGCGCCATGTCTTGCCGATGGACCGGCTGATGTGGAAGGTCAAGGTGGTCATGTTGGCGCCGAACTTGATCTCATCGCCCGATCGTGCGTTGAGGAAGTCGGCGACCGCCTCGTGGGCGCCCGCGGCCAGGTCGTCGCTCCGTCGGCTGGTGAGGAACGCCCCGCCCGCATTCGCGTTCGAGGTCTCGTAGTACTCGGCCACGGCCTCGATCACGGAGCGCGGCACCTGCGTCCCGCCGGGGCCATCGAAGAACGCCATGGGCTGCCCGTGGTCGCGGAGCCCCAGGGCCGGGAAGCGAGCCCGGACCTCCGCCACGTCATAGGCGGTCGCGGCGACCGTGGTCATGATGGGCCCACCTTGTGGCCGACCGCGCCTAGCGCGGGGTCATGCGGAGCAGGCCGAAGGCGGCGCCCTGGGGGTCGCTCACGATGGCGAAGCGGCCGCTGGGGAAGTCGGTCGGCGGCATCAACTCGTGGCCACCGGCGTCGAGCACCGTGCGGTGCGAGGCGTCCACGTCGGCCACCCCGAAGTAGACCAGCCAGTAGCTGGGCATCTCGGCGGGGACCATGGGGTTCATGGGCTGGCCGCCGGCCACGTTCGCGCCATCCAGCTTGAATGTGGTGTACGGCGGGGCACCCTCGCCCATCGGCGCGGCGTCTGCCGTCCAGCCGAAGACGGTGCCGTAGAAAGCGACCGCCTTGTCAAGGGCGCGGGAGCTGAGCTCGGCCCAGCTGAACTCGTGCAGGCCGTCGGCGTGGAAGCCGTCCATGTTGGTCGGCTGCCAGGCGGAGATAAAGGCGCCGCTGGGATCCTGGAAGACGGCCATGCGGCCCTGGTCGCCCACGTCGAAGGCCGGCGCGATGACCGTGCCGCCGGCTGCCGCCACTCGCTCACCCAAGGCGGCCGCGTCGGTCGTGCCCAGATAGACCGACCAGTTCGGCGGTGTGCCCGGCGCCTGGATGGGCCCGATCCCGGCCACGTCACCGCTGGCGTCCTTGGCGATGGCGTAGCCGCCGTACTGCGGGTCGGGGGACACCTGGATGTCCCACCCGAAAAGCCGCGAGTAGAAGGCGGCGGAGGCGGCGACGTCCGGGCTGGAGAGGTCCACCCAGGCGGGCTTGTTGACGTATGGTGCGGCGGTCTCGGTCATGGCGGTCACCTTGCGTGCGGCCCCGCTGGGCGTTCTGACTGGGTGTGGGCCATCCTAGTCCGGGCGCGGGATCGGGGCATCAACGGGCGGTAAAGGAGAAGCCATGGAGTTCACCGAGGTCGTGCGGCGCCGGCGCATGGTGCGCCACTTCGCCGAGGAGCCGGTGCCGCGCGAGGTGCTGGAGCGCATCGCCGCGATCGCCCAGCGGACGCCGAGTGCCGGTTTCAGCCAGGGCCAGCGCCTCGTCATCGTGACAGACCCGGCGATGCGCCGGAGGATCGCCGACCTCTACCACGAGGACGAGCTCGTGCAGGAGGGGTGGGACACGTGGATCAGCACGTGTGCGGCCGTCTTCATCCCCTGCGTCAGCGAGCGGATCTACCACGACCGCTACCACGAGGCCGACAAGGTCGACGACTCGGGCCGCGAGACGAGCTGGCCCGTGCCGTACTGGTGGATGGACATCGGCATGACCGTGATGCTCATCACGCTGGCGGCGGTCGATGCCGGACTGGCCTCGGGTTTCGCCGGCACGCCCGAGCCATCGCATATCCAGGCCCTCAAGGACGAGCTGGGCATCCCGGCTGACTTCGTGCCCGTAGGTGTCATGCCCGTCGGCCACCCGCTGCCCGACAAGCGCTCGCCGTCGCTCGAGCGCGGCTGGGTCCCCTCGGCGGCGTTCGCCCGCTGGGAACGGTGGGGCGCCTGATGCTCGCGCCCCGAGAAGCGCCGTTGCCACCCCGCTGATGCGGTCGAAGTCATCGGCGGTGGCCGCGGATGGGCTCGGGGACCCGACGGCGCGGGTCAGGACATCACCACCCTCGGACTGATGACTTCGAGCGCATCGGTAACGAGGTTTCGTTGGCGGTCGGGCGACGGAGCCTGAGGCCAGCGGCCTCGGGCGCGGCCCCCCGGTGCGGCCGCTGCCGGCTGCGACCCGTCCTCGACTCAGGTGGTCGGGATCGGGGCCTCGCGCATCACGCCCGGGGGCGCCGGGCGCTCCATCGCCGCATCCACGCGTGCCACGAACGGCTTGGCGCCGATGATGGCGAACCGCTCCCGGGCCTCGAGGCCGGCCGCGCGGACGCGCGGCTCGGACGGATCCATCACGGTCACCATGACCAGGCCCGCGATGGCGGCATCCAGCGCCAGCCCCAGTCTCTCGTACACCGGCATCGCCTGGCCGAACAGCTGCAGGGCTTCGGCCGGACGACCCTCCAGCGCCGCGATGCCTCCCTGGATCTCACGCAGCCTGGCCTCATCGCCGCCATGGGGCGCGAGTGCGGCCAGGTTGTCGCGGTCCTGCCGGGCCGCTTCCACGTCTCCCGCCAGGAGCGCATGCCGACCCGCCAACGCGTAGGCCAGCACCACCCGTCCGCTGTCCCCCTCGATCGCCGCCAGGTTCTCGGCGCGAGCCGTCTTCTCATCGCCACGCGCCCACGCGGCCACCGAGCGGACGACGTGCGTGAACGCGACGAACTGCGGATCGGTCAGCGTGCGGAGAGCGTCGTCGATCTCGGCGAGCTCGGCGTCGACCGGGATGCCGAGCAGGGCCCGATGCCAGGCCGCCTCGGTCACCAGCCAGGTCCGGTGGGTCGCCTCGTAGTCCATCGCCAGGGCCGCCTCGAGCTCCGGCAGCACCTCGCGCGACCGGCCGGAGAAGAACGAGGCGCCCGCGATGTTGGCCAGGATGTTCGGGAGCAGGCCGCGATCACCGAGCCGGCGGGCCTCGCGGAGGGCCGGCTGAAGGGCCGCCATGGCCGCCTCAGGATCGTCCCCGGCCTGGAAGAAGCCCAGGTTGAGGCGTCCGCGGAGGCCGGTCCGCGGCAGTCCGTGTTGTTCGGCCAGGCGGACCCCGGTCTCGATCAGGCTGAGGCCCTCGTGTGAGCGGCCCGTGTCGGCCAGCACCGAGCCCTTGGTGATCAGCGTGTCGGCGATGACCGGGATCAGGTCCAGCCGCTCGGCCGCCACCAGGACCTGGTCCGCCACCGGCAGGCACTCGTGGTTGTGGCCCATCAGGAACAGGGCGCGGGCGAGCTGGCCCAGCATGGCGACACCGGCCGGCTCGGCGGCCTGGTCGGCGAACTCGTCCACGAGTGCCCGCGTCCGATCGAGGACATCCGGGGTCGCGTGGACCGAGAGGAGCATCCTGGAGAGCATGGCGGCCGTGGCGACCGCGGCCGGTCGATCATCCGCGGCCCGTCGGATGCTGAGCGCCTCCTCCAGGACAGCCTCAGCCCGGGCGAGCTGGCCGC
>DASPUH010000151.1:0-11196 GCA_035622975.1 Candidatus Sulfotelmatobacter sp. | reverse complement strand
TCGACTGCAGAACCGCGCTTCCGGCGCGTTGTCCGCCCCGCAGCGCCCGCACGTCGCCACGACCGGAGTGTAGCGGGTCGGCCCCCCCGACCGACCCGCCTGGAACCTAGTTCTTCTGCTCGCCGTGGACGGCCGGCGTGGTGCCGGACTCTTCCTGGACGATGTCGCCGGAGCGGATGTCGGCGTTCAGGCCGCGATTGACGAAGGGGGCCGGCGGCGCGGCTTCCTCGACGACGATGTCGCCGGAGCGGATGTCCGCGTTGAGGCCGCGGTTGACGAAGGGGGCAGCGGCCGCGGGGGCAGCCTGCACGGCTGCACCGGTCGCGGTGTGGGGCGCCGCCAGCTGATTGCCGACGCCGATCGAGGCGACCGTGAGGGCCGCCACGAGCAGGCCGCCGGCGGCCAGGCGCGTGCGCATGCGCTGGGCGTCCTGCGGCGTCGGGAAGCGCAGGCTGAAGGCGTGACCCTCGACGTCGTCGCCGATCGTCAGGACCACGTCGACCGTCGCGCCGCCAGCCGCGTGGCCGCTGACGTCGTAGGTGTCGGTGGGCGCGACCTGGACGGCGATCCGGCCCGGCGTCGCGTCGCTGAAGCGGCGGCTGAGCGCCTGCGTCGACTCCGCATCGAGCGGCTCGGCGACGGCGACCCAGCCCGGTTCAAGCTCGAGCTCGATGGACCGGTCCTCGATGACCATGGTGGTTGCTCCTTCTCCCTTGCGGGACTGATCGGCTCAGCGCAGGTGCGTCGAGCGCAGGACGACCCGCCCGCTGGGGGAGGGCTGGATGGTGGCGGCCCTGGCGGCCGCGGCGGTCCGTGAACCCACCCACGCCCGGGCGGACGTCAGGATGGACTGGAGGGGACCGGTCAGCGACGTCATCGTGACGCGCTCAGTGTGGGGCTTGGCGTCCCGAGCGACCTTGGCCAGGTGAGCCTGGCGGGCCTCGCTCAACAGCTCGGCGTGGTGGTACTTGGCGATCAGCTGGCGTTCGTAGGCTGACATCTCGTCCTCCTTGGAAGCCGCGGGAGCGACTTCGTGATGAGCGCAGCATCAGGCCGAGGCCACCCGCGCGGCCATCGGCTGGCCGACGGCCCCAGGGTCAATCGTCGGCCCGCTGGAGTGGCGCCCCGGTGGCGCACCGGATGTCGCTTGCACGACCTTCCCGTGCGCTACTGTGCGAGCCGTGGACGTGCTGCGGACCTATCGCGCGCTGCTGGGCAACGGGCCGCTGGCGCGGCTGCTGGCCGGCGAGTTCATCTCGGCCATCGGCGACTGGCTCTACCTGGTGGCCTTGCTGATCCTGGTCTACGAGCGCCCGGACGCGTCCCCCGTCCTGCTCGGCATCGTGGGCGCGGCGCGGGTCCTGCCCTACGTGTTCCTGTCGGTCCCCGCCGGCATCGTCGCCGACCGCTACGACCGCCGCCTCGTCCTGTTGGGCACGGATCTCGCGCGTGGCACCATCATGTTGCTGATGGCGGCCCTGGTGGCGGTCGACGGGCCGCTGCTGCCGATCGTGGGCCTGGCCATCCTGGCCACCTGCTTCTCGGCCTTCTTCGGGCCGGCGATCGGCGCCTATCTGCCGCGACTGGTCCGTGACGAGAGCGAGCTGGGGCCGGCCAACAGCGCCTGGGCCTCGCTGGACAGCCTCGCCTTCGCCGTCGGGCCGGCCATCGGCGGCGCCATCATCCTGGCCACCGGCGGCCTGACCCTGGCGTTCCTGCTCAACGCGGCGTCCTTCGTGATCGTCGCGTTCGTGCTCTGGCGCCTGCCCTCGAGCGCGGCGCAGGTGCGCCAGGACGCGACAGCGCGCGTGTCCGCGCCCGTGCGCGAGCCCGCTGCTCCTCCGGAGGAGACCCCGGATCAGCCGACCGGGACGGGCGTCGCCGCCTCGGACGTGCTGCGGCCGCTGGCCGGCCTCGTCGTCATCAGCGCCGTGGGTGGCTTCGTGTTCGGCGGACTGGGCGTGCTGACCGTCGTCATCGCCACCGACATCCTCCACCAGGGGGCGGCCGGAACGGGTGCCCTCAATGCCGCCATCGGCATCGGGGGTCTGGTGGGCGCGCTCGCGGCCGGCGTGCTCGTCCTGCGCCGCCGCCTGTCAGCCCCGCTCGTGGCCGGCGGGCTGGCCATGGTCGTGGGCATCGCCGCGCTCGGCCTGACATCCAGCCTGGCCCTTGCCGCCGTGGCCCTGGCCGCGGCCTGCCTTGGCAGCTCGATCGTCGACATCGTGTCGCTCACGCTGCTGCAGCGGCTCGTGCCCGATGCGGCGCGCGGCCGGGCCATCGGCGTCATCGAGACCATGAGTATCGCCGCGTACGCCGCGGGTTCGCTGGTCCTGCCGATCGCCGCGGCGCCGCTGGGCCTGCCGCTGCTGCTGGGGGCCTGCGCCGCCGCGTGCCTTGCCTCGATCGCCGGTGGCGTCGTCATCCTGGGTCCCGGCGCGGGGCGCGAGTCGACCATCTCGCCGGCGGCCGCCCGCTTCGTGGCCCTGCCCGTCTTCGCCGGCCTCTCGCCGGCCCGCCTGGAGGCCGCCGCGATGCGCCTGCGGCCGGAGGACAGGCCGGCCGGGTCGGTCATCATCCGCCAGGGCGACCCGGCGGATCGCCTCTATTTCATCGTCGACGGCACGTGCGAGGTCTCGCAGACCGACCCGGCGGGCGGGCCGGCGCGGCGCCTCCGCACGATGGGTCCCGATGAGCTCTTCGGCGAGATCGGACTCCTGACGGAGGCGCCGCGCTCGGCGACGGTCACAGCGACCACCGACACCGACCTTCTGACGCTCGAGGGCGCCGACTTCCTGGCGCTCGTCGGCTCAGGTCCGGGCTTGACGTCGAGGCTGCTGGACCTGCATCGTGGCGCCAGCGCGGCGCCGGCTCACTGACCGGCTGCGTCTGGAGGCCACCCGATGAATGGCGAAGGCTTCGCGGCAGAGCGCCTGCGCGCCTGCGCGCTCTTCGCCAGGGTCTCCGATCCACAGCTGGAGCAGCTCGCGCACGTGCTGCGCCGCCGTCGCTTCAGGCGCAACGAGGTCATCTTCCACCAGGGCGATCCGGGCGACTCCTTGCACATCATCGCGGAGGGTGCGGTCAAGATCGTGCTGCCTTCGGCGGAGGGTGAAGAGGCCATCATCGCCACGCTGCGGGTCGGTGACTTCTTCGGCGAATTGGCGCTGCTCGACAGCGCGCCTCGCTCGGCCACCGCGACCGCCCTGGAGGCGACCGAGACCCTGGTCCTTCCCCGAGAGGTCTTCCGTGAGGTCCTGGACCAGGAACCCAGCCTGCGTGACGCCCTGCTGGCCGGGATGGTGGCGGAGTTGCGCCGCCTGACCGGCCAGGTGGAGGAGCTCTACTTCCTGGACCTGGCGGGCCGCCTCGCGATGCGCCTGGTGCGGCTGGCCCAGGACGCGCAGCCCGGCGCCACCGGCGTCGTGCGTCTGGACTGGCCGTTCACCCAGTCGGACCTCGCGGCCATGATCGGCGGCACGCGCCAATCGGTGAATCGGCTACTGGCCGACCTGGTGCGCGACGGCCTCCTGACCATCGACCGCGACACCCTCGTCATCGGGAACCTGGAGCGGTTGGCGCGGATCGCCGAGCGCTGAGCGACCGCATCCCTGTCGGCGACACGACAGCCTCCCCGTCACAAAGACGCTTCCGTGATCGTGCCGACGCCACTACGATGCGTGCAAGGCCTGGGCTCCGACCAGGCGGCAGCAGAGGTCATGAGAAATGCCTGGACTAAAAGGTAGAAGCCCGGAAGGTTACGGCGGCAAGCTCGGCCGCGAGGGCATCGGTGGTCGCCAGGGCCGTGAAGGCCTGGGCGGCAAGACGCTCCGCGAGGACGAGGACGTCGAGGGCCACGGCATGCGGATGCGGGCCACCGAGGGCCTGGGTGGTCGACAGGGCCGCGAGGGCTACGGCGGCAAGGTCGGCCGCGAGGGCATCGGCAAGTCGCTCCGCGAGGACGACGACGTGGAAGGCCACAGCCTCGGTGGTCTCAAGGGCCGCGAGGGTTACGGCGGTAAGCTCGGCCGCGAGGGCATCGGTGGTCGCCAGGGCCGTGAAGGCCTGGGCGGCAAGACGCTCCGCGAGGACGAGGACGACGTCGAGGGCCATGGCGGCCTCCGCAACAGGGGCGAGTGATCCGGTCCGAGCGGCGTCCATGACGGGCGCCGCGACGACCCTCCAGATACGCAGCCATCAGCCGGCGTGACCAGCGAGGCACGTCGGCTTGGCTGATTCCCCCGCCAGCGGTGGCCGCGACGCCATCGCGGTGCTGCGCGCGGCCGCTCGACGGGTACGCGTCGCCCAGCGCCTGACCGGTGATCCGGAGCAGCGCCTGCTCCAGAGCATCGTCGATGCGACGGTCACCCTCTTCGACGCCGAGGCCGCCTCGATCGCCCTGTTCGAGCCCGATCCAGACCGGCTCGTCTTCCGCGTCGCCGCCGGTGAGCAGGGAGCGGGCGCGATCGGCCTGACCATCCCCACCACCCGCGGCCTGGCTGGCTACGTCTTCTCCACCGGCCAGCCCCTGGCCATGAGCGACGTGGCCAACGATCCGCGCTTCGATCGGGCGGCCGCAGAACGCACGGGCTACGTCCCGCGTTCGATCGCTGCCGTGCCGCTCGTCGATCAGGCGGCCACCGTCGGCGTCCTCCAGGTCCTGGACAAGCGCGGCAGCCCCACGTTCTCGCTGCGTGACATGGAGTTGCTGGCCGTCTTCGCCGGGCAGGCCGCGGCGGCGATCGCCGCGATGCGCGTGCAACGCGACCTGGCCAGCCTCATCCGGCAGGCGCTGCGCAGCCTGGACGAGGCCGGCGAGCTCGATCCGGCCGGCCTGGAGCGGCTGGTGGCGGACCTGACCCGTGGATTGGATGGGGCGGGCGATGCGCCCTTCTGGCGTCTCGTCGATGGACTCGCCGGCCTGCAGGCGGTCGGCGAGCGGGAGCAGGCCCTGGCGGCGGAGATCGTGGCCGCCCTGAGCGCCTATGCCGCCGCGCCGCGTCGTGCCGGCCAGAGGGTGTCCCGCTCGACCAGGTGACCGACGAGACGCTCCCCGCGTGGTCAGAGCCGTTCGCCGCCGAGGCACGGGCGCGGCTGGCGCGCGACGCGAGCCTGGAGCGTCTCGACCGCAGGTGGGCATGGGATGGCTCGAGCGGTCGTGGCATGACCGTGGCCATCATCGACTCGGGGCTCGAGCGGGATCACCCGGCTCTGGCCGGGCGGCTCGTCGAGTCGGTGGCGGTGGAGCTGGTCGACGGCGAGCCGAACATCGTGGCCGATGAGGCGGGCGACCTCTTCGGCCACGGCACCGCCTGCGGCGGCATCATCGTCGGCCTCGCACCGGAGGTCGAGCTGGTCTCCATCCGCGTCCTCGGCGCCGACCTGCGGGGCAAGGGCGCGGCATTCCTGGCCGCCCTGGACTGGGCCATCGAGCACGGCGTCCCGGTGGCCAACCTGAGCCTCTCGTCGAAGAGCGAGGCCCTGTTCGGGGACTTCCACGCCGTCGCCGATGACGCCTACTTCCACCGCACGGCGCTGGTCTGCGCGGCGAACAACGTGCCGGGGCCCAGCTACCCGTCACTGTTCGCCTCGGTCTGCTCGGTGGCGGCCCATGACGTACCGGACCCGTTCCGCCTCTACTACAACCCGGAGCCGCCGGTCGAGTACGGGGCCTGGGGCGTCGATGTCCCCGTCGCGTGGCGTGAGGGCGGCCGCATCGTGGCCACCGGCAACAGCTTCGCTGCCCCGCACGTCGCCGGTCTGGCGGCGCTCGTCCTCAGCAAGCACCCGGGCCTGACGCCGTTCGAGCTGAAGGCCGTCCTCGCCGCGGCCGCCGATCAGCCCGCCCACGCGGTCGCCGCGCCCGAGCGCCACGTCCCCTGAAGCCTCTACCATCCCCCGGATGCCGGAGCGCTTCTACCTCACGACCGCCATCGCCTACGCCAACAGCCGGCCCGGCCTGCACACGCTCTTCGAGGTGGTCGGAGCAGACGCGCTCGCCCGCTGGCACCGCATGCGCGGCGACGAGACGTTCTTCCTGACCGGCACCGACGAGTACTCGGTCAACATCGCCCAGACGGCCGCGGAGCGGGGCACGACGCCCAAAGCCTTCGTGGATGAGATGGTGGCCCTCTTCCGCGGTGCGGAGGACGCCCTGGCCATCGCGCCGGACCGCTTCATCCGAACCACCGACCCTGACCATCAGGCTGCCGTCCACGAGATGGTGCGGCGGGCCTATGCCAGCGGTGACCTCTATGTGGGCACGTAC
The DNA here is from genome assembly GCA_035622975.1 of Candidatus Sulfotelmatobacter sp. Lineage (GTDB taxonomy): Bacteria > Chloroflexota > Limnocylindria > Limnocylindrales > CSP1-4 > DASPUH01. Next base: position 4,928 of record DASPUH010000151.1, on the reverse strand, counting down.
GAGGGTTGGTACTGCCCCAACGAGGGCTTCATCCCGGCGTCGCAGCTGGTGGAGGATGCGGCCGGTACGCACTGTGCCAATCATCCGTCGATCGACCTGCAGTGGCTTTCCGAGCGCAACTGGTTCTTCCGTCTCTCGGCGTACCAGGAGCGTCTGGAGCGCTACTTCGCCGAGCACCCCGAGTGGGTCCAGCCGGAGTACCGCCGCAACGAGATGCTCGGCTTCATGCGGCAGGGGCTGGAGGACTTCTCGGTCAGCCGCGAGGGTGCGCCATGGGGCATCCCGTTCCCCATCCGCCCGGACGGTTCGTCAGCCCAGCTGCCGGATGGCTCCTGGGATCCCGCCGCGGGCACGGTCTACGTGTGGTTCGACGCCCTGACCAACTACATCACCGGCGTGGGATTCCCCGGCGACCCGGCGCGCTTCGAGCGGTGGTGGCCGACCGACGTGCACATCATCGGCAAGGACATCAATCGCCTGCACACCATCGTGTGGCCGGCCATGCTGATGAGCGCCGGCCTGCCGCTGCCGCGCCTGGTCTGGGTCCATGGCTGGCTGCTCGTCCAGGGCGAGCGGATGAGCAAGAGCCGCGGCAACTTCCTCGATCCACTCGACGTCGTGGCTGCGCTGGGCGCCGACGGGGCCCGCTACTGCACCCTCCGCGAGGTCGCCTTCGACCGCGACAGTGACGTCTCGTGGGACTCCTTCGTCCGCCGCTACAACGCCGACCAGGCCAACGACCTGGGCAACCTCGTCAACCGGACCGTGACGATGGCCAACCGCTACCTCGAAGGCGAGCGGCCAGCGCCGGCTCTCGGCGGTTCGCTCCAGTCGGCATGGGATCAGGCGCGGACCGCCTGGTCGGCCGGGCTGGAAGCGTATCTGCTGCACGATGCGCTGGCCGGCCTGTGGGGCCTGGTGGGGGCCGCCAACCAGCTGGTCGACCTGGAGAAGCCCTGGGTCCTGGCCAAGGCGTCGGCTGGTGGGGACGCCGGGGCAGGGGAGCGCCTGCGTGGTGTGCTCGGCGATCTCGTCGAAGCCTGCCGCGTGCTGGCCCTGGCGGCGGCGCCGTTCATGCCGGGGGCGGCGCCCAGGATCCTGGAGCAGCTGGGTTACACGTACCCCTACGGACCCGATGGGAGCGGTGGCCCGCCGCTCGCCGACGAGCTGCGCTGGGGCGCCCATGAGACCGAGCCCGGACGCGTCGGGACCGCTGCCCCGCTCTTCCCGCGTCTCGACCTGGACGCCGCGCCCGCGCACGTTTGAGGGGCCGGAGGCCGTGGGCCCGAGCTTGCCGGCGCCAACGCCCACGCCGCGTCTCATCGATGCCCACGCGCACCTGCAGGCCGACGCCTTCGCGGGCGACGCCGACGAGGTCGTCGCGACAGCCCGGGTCGCCGGCGTGCAACGGCTGCTGGATCCCGGCTGGGACGTCGCCTCATCGCGCGACGCGCTGTCGCTTGCCGATCGACATGCCTGGATCGACGTGGCCGTGGGGGTGCACCCGCACGTCGCGGCGCAGGTCGACGAGCGTGCGTGGTCGGCGATCACGGCCATGGCCGGAGATCCGCGCGTGGTGGCGATCGGCGAGACCGGCCTGGACTACGACCGCGCCTTCTCGCCGCGGCTCGCACAGCTGGCGAACCTGCGGCGCAACCTGGCCCTGGCCCTCGGCACGGGCAGGCCAGCGGTGCTCCACTGCCGATCCGCCAGGGGCGCCCGCGACGCGCAGGACGAGCTGATCGCCGAGCTGCGCAGGGCCGGGGTGGGCGGGGAACGGTGGCGCCACGCGTTCGCGGGCCGCCCCCCAGCCGTGCTCCACTCGTTCTCCGGGCCCCTCGACCACGCGGAGGCGGCGCTCGAACTGGGCCTCGCCATCAGCTTCAGTGGGCTGGTCTTTCGGGCGGGCGAGGAGGCGTCGGCGGCGGTCGTGCGTCTCGTGCCGGCGGATCGGTTGCTGGTGGAGACCGACTCGCCGTACCTGTCACCGCCCGGCGCCCCGCGACGCCGGAACGAGCCGGCATGGGTGGCCGTCACGGCGCGCTGGCTGGCCGAACAGCGCCACGATGACCCGACCGAGCTGGGGGAGCGACTCGTGGCCAACTACGACCGCATCTTCCGCGGGGCCTGACCCGCGCGCCCGGCAGTCCCGCTCGGCGGGGCGCCCTCAGCCCCCGGTGAGTCGCGCCCGGAGCAGCTCGGCCCCCGACGGCTCGGTGAGGAGGCACGCCCAGGCGCCATCCGGCTGGCGCCACGTGGCTGACGTCACGGCCATCCCGGCCGCCGCCGAGCGCACGAACTCCAGCGCCGTGGTCCGCGGCACCGCCGTGACGGCCGCCTCGCCGCCAGCGGCCACCACGGCCTCCTCCACCCAGTCCGCGTAGACCGCGTGGTTCGCGTGACCGACGGGATCCAGCTCGTGACGTCGGACGACGAGTCCGCCCCGCTGCGCCTGGGCGGTGGGCGTGGGCAGGTCGACGCGGGCCGGCTGGAAGTCGGGCAGACGTGCCTGGAACGCGGCCAGGATCTCGGTCGGGATCCGGACCGGCAGGCCGTGCGGCCCCAGCAACACCCAATCCGTGGTCACGATCGCGAGGAGCGCGCCGTCACGGCCGCGGATCTCGCTATGCCGCCGGGCCCACACGCGCCGCCAGCCGGTCACCTCGGTCGACACGCCCACGACGGTCCCGCTGGTGACCCTGCCTCGCATCTCCAGCGTCAGGCAGCGGACCAGCCACATCAGGCCGCGCTCGCCGTACCAGCGACGATCGAAACCGGCCGCCTCGGAGTGGGCCCACGCCACGTCCTGGGCGTACCGCAGCGCGGCTGACGAGCGCAGCCAGCCGTCGGCGCCACATTCGTCGAAGCGGACGCGGATGGGCGACTCGAGCCGCACGGGGATGGCCATCGTCCGAGTCTACGGGCCTGCGCTTGACAGGGTCGCGACACCTCGGCTAGGCTGTTAGCACTCTCGCATTGGGAGTGCTAATCTCACATCGCGGTCGACCCCGACCGCATCCGGGACGCTGCGGCCGGTACGCCGCGCGGTCGAACCCAGCCCAGCAGGGCCGCGGCCGCGACCTGTCCCGCGCCGGGGTCCCGCACCCATCACGAACCTCAGGAGGGATCCGCGTTGGCGACCGCTTCGGCGACCAAGAAGTCCTCGGACAAGACCAAGCTTCGCCCCCTGGGTGACCGCTGCGTCATCAAGCCCACCGCCCGCGAAGAGATGACCAAGAGCGGCATCGTGCTCCCCGACACGGCCAAGGAGAAGCCCCAGGAGGGCACGATCCTGGCGGCCGGCCCCGGCCGCATCCTCGACGACGGCAAGCGTGAGGCCATGGACGTCAAGGAGGGCCAGCGGGTCCTCTACGCCAAGTACGCCGGCACCGAGTTCAAGATCGAAGGCGATGAGCTCCTCATCGTCAGCCAGAAGGACATCCTCGCCGTCCTCGAAGACTGACCGCCCGCACCGTCGGTCGGCCCACCCGACCGGACCCACGGGCCCGGTCGTTCCTGTAGGAGGGAATCCCGTAGTGGCTAAGCAACTCCTCTTCGACGAGACCGCGCGCCGGTCGCTCAAGCATGGCGTCGATCGCCTGGCTGACGCGGTTCGCGTGACGCTCGGGCCCAAGGGCCGCAACGTCGTCCTCGACAAGAAGTTCGGTTCTCCCACCATCACCAACGACGGCGTGACGATCGCCCGCGAGATCGAGCTGGACGAGCCCTTCGAGAACATGGGCGCCCAGCTGCTCAAGGAAGTCGCCACCAAGACCGACGACGTCGCCGGCGACGGCACGACCACCGCGGTCGTGCTGGGCCAGTCGATCGTCGCCGAGGGGCTCAAGAACGTGACGTCGGGCGCCAACCCGATGGCCATCAAGCGCGGCCTGGAGAAGGGCGTCGAGGCCATCGTGGTCGAGCTCAAGAAGCAGGCCCGCCCGCTCAAGACGCGCGCCGACATCGCCAACCTGGCGGCCATCTCCTCGGCCGATCCCGAGGTCGGCGAGGTCATCGCCGAGGTCATGGACAAGGTCGGCAAGGACGGTGTGATCACCGTCGAGGAAGGGCAGTCGCTCGGCCTCGAGAAGGAATACACCGAGGGCATGCAGTTCGACCGGGGTTACATCTCGGCCTACTTCGTGACCAACCCGGACCGCATGGAGGCGGTCCTGGAGTCGCCCATGATCCTCATCACCGACAAGAAGATCTCGGCCGTCCAGGATCTCCTGCCGGCGCTCGAGAAGGGCGTCCAGATCGGCAAGCCGGTCCTCATCATCGCCGAGGACGTCGATGGCGAAGCGCTCGCCACGCTGGTCGTCAACAACCTGCGCAAGACCATCTCCGCCCTGGCCGTCAAGGCCCCGGGCTTCGGTGACCGGCGCAAGGAGATGCTGCGCGACATCGCCATCCTGACCGGTGGCAACGTCATCAGCGAGGAGCTCGGCCGCAAGCTCGACAGCGTCGTCGCCGAGGACTTCGGCAGGGCGCGGCGCGTGGTCGCCACCAAGGACGACACCACGATCGTCGACGGCGAGGGCTCCCAGGACGCGATCAAGGGCCGCATGACGCAGATCAAGGCCCAGATCGAGGAGACCACCTCCGACTACGACAAGGAGAAGCTCCAGGAGCGGCTGGCCAAGCTGGCCGGGGGCGTCGCCGTGATCAAGGTCGGGGCGGCCACCGAGGTCGAGCTCAAGGAGAAGAAGCACCGCATCGAGGACGCCCTGTCCACCGTGCGGGCGGGCATCGAGGAAGGCATGGTCGCCGGGGGCGGCAGTGCCCTCCTGCAGGCCATCCCGGCCCTCGACAAGGTCAAGCTCGAGGGCGACGAGGCCATCGGCGTCAACATCCTGCGCCGCGCGCTGGAGGCGCCCATCCGCCAGATCGCCGAGAACGCCGGCAAGGAAGGCTCGGTCATCGTCGCC
>DASPUH010000150.1:0-3365 GCA_035622975.1 Candidatus Sulfotelmatobacter sp. | reverse complement strand
GCGGAGCCTGCGGCCGACGAACGGCTGCAGCTTCTCGGCGATCTCCTGGGCCGCGTCGCGCGGCTGGTCATTCTGCGGCCGGCGCGGGAAGTCGACGATCTGGCTGATGGGCACGAAGCCGCGGATGCCGCAGTCGACGATCAGGCCACCCTTGTTGTGGTCGATGACGGGGGCCTCGATGATGACGCCCGCCTCGAACTGCTCCTGCATCGAGCGCCACTTGCGCTCGAGGCCGGCGCGGCGGAGCGACAGCACGGCGTGGCCCGCCTCGGACTCCGGCTGGAGCACGTAGACCAGGACGATGTCGCCGACGGCCAGCACGGGCTGCGCCTCGGCATGCCGGCCGTACAGCTCGCGGTTACTAACGACGCCCTCGGACTTGGCGCCGATGTCGACGAGGATCTCGTCCTTGTCGATGCGCACGACCGAACCCTCGACCACGTCACCGTGCTTGAGGCTGCGGATCTCCTCCGGCGAGCTCGCCAGGAGCTCTTCCATGGTGGTCGGTTCGGGGCCCGCGAAACGCGGCGCGGCGGGCGTGACGACGGGCGCCGGCGGGGGCGGCGCGACCGGCACGGCGGGCGGGGCGGCTTCGGCCTCGGCGGCTTCGGCCTCGGCGGCGACGGAGGCCGTCTCGGGTCCCGCAGCCGGTACGCCCTCGGGTCCCGCGGCGGGCACCCCGGGCACGATCGGCTCCTCGGCGACCTCCGCCTGCGACGCGGGCGGCACGGGCACCGGCGCGACGGCAGGCTCGGCGGCATCGGGCGCGGGGGCCGCTTCCGGCGCTGCCGCCTGGGCGGCGGCCGCGGGTGTCGGGGGGGTGGTCGTATCGGCTGTGGAGGTCTCGGCGGGCTCGTCGGCGATAGCGGTCGCGACGGTCTCTGCGGGGCTGGTGTCGGGCGAGGCCTGCGCCTCGTCGGTCAGCTCCGGCCCACCCTGGGGCTCTGCGGTCAAGGTCCGTCTCCTTCGATGGTCTCCTGACTGGGAATCAACGAGGCCCGAGCGACGCCCGGGCCTTCGATGGTCGGGATGGTGTCGCTCGTCAACCGGTAAGCTGGTGAGGCTCCTCGATCGGATCGGCCTGGCCGGCCGGCTCTGCTGTTCCCCTTCAGGGCCCGCGCATGGTACCACGCGCCTCCAGCGTGCTCATCGTGCGCAGGCAGCGCACGGAGTGCCTCCAAGGCGGGTGCTACGCTCGGCCGGCCGTGCCGGAGCTGCCCGACCTCGCCATCCTGGCCGACGCCTTCCAGGCGGCGCTGGTGGGGCGCCCGGTCGTGGCCCTGGACGTCAAGGAGCCCCTGGTCATGCGGGGCACGCCGGCCGAGGCCGCGGCGCTGGCCGGCCAGCGCGTGGAGCGCGTCACGCGGCGTGGCAAATTCCTGACCTTCCAGCTCACGCGCGACCGCCTCGTCATCAACGCCATGCTGACCGGGCGCCTGGGCCTGGACGCGCCGGGCGCCAAGCCGCTGCGCGACACGGCCGCGGTCCTCCGCCTGGGACCGCGCGTGACGCCCGGGACGACACGTCGCGGGCAGGCGCGGGCGGCGGCGGACTGGACCGTGGACGCCCCGTGGCTGCCCCCCGATGGCGAACCGCTGGAGCTGCGCTATCGCGACCCGACGCGCATGGGCAAGGTCTACCTGCTGCCGGCGCAGGCGGAGCGGCCGCTGCCGGGGTGGAACGAGCAGGGACCGGACGCCGACGATCCGGCGCTTGATCTCACGACCTGGCGAGGACGCATCCGGCGCCACTCGGGCGAGCTGAAGAACCTGCTCAAGAACCAGGCCTTCGTGGCTGGTATCGGCAATAGCTACAGCGACGAGATCCTGTGGGCTGCCCGGCTGGCGCCGTTCCGCAAGCGATCGGACCTCGCCGGCGAGGAGGTCGACGCCCTCTACGCAGCCACGCGCGAGGTCCTGCCCTGGGCCATCGACGTGCTGCGTCTGCGCGTGCCGCCCCGCTTCGAGATCGAGGTCCGCGACTTCCTGCGCGTCCATCGCAAGGGCGGCGAGGCCTGCCCGCGCTGCGGGACGACACTCAGCGAGGTCTCGCCGGGTGGCTTCGTGACGACGTTCTGCCGCGGCTGCCAGCGCTGAGGCGGCGCTCGCGCTGCGCGGCCTAGTTCGCGCCGAGCAACCCCAGGCCGGCGAACCGGGCGGCCAGGACCAGCCCGGCCGCGAGCAGCATGATCAGGACCAGGCCGACCTCGGCCAGGCGGCGCGTGCGCCCGCTGACCGAGGGGGCCCGCGGGCCGATCGCGGGCCGCTCGAGCAGCACGGGGATGGGCCGCGTCAGCGCGGTCGTGCGGCGCCCGGCCAGTCGCTCGACGTGGACGCCGGCGTCGATCAGCGCCTGGCGGTGATGCTCTCGCGCGTCGACGTAGGTGGGGCACTCGCCATGGGCCGCCACGAGGCAGAGGCGCCGCTGCTGATCGCCGGTCAGCGCGGCGGGTGGCCGCACGGCGTGACAACGGTGCTCCGCGGCGGGCCGCGCCGAGCGCCACGCGCCATCCTCCGCGAGGAGGTAGGGACAGAGGGCGGCCAGCACGGTCGCGGCGTCCGAACCGGGTGGGTCACGGCGGGCGGCCGGGCCGAGGGTGGCGCTCATCGGGTCGATTCTAGGCCGGAAACGAAGAAAGACCCTGGCGACGACCTATGTTCCCGAGGGGCTACCCCCTCAGTATCTTCGGCGCTGGAGAGCTTAACTGCCGTGTTCGGGATGGGAACGGGTGTGGCCTCTCCGCTAGGGTCACCAGGATCCTTCTTCGAGCGTGACGATGTGACGCGGCAAGCCGCCGACCTTCAGTATCTCTGCATGATCGCCCTGGAGGGGCGCGACATGGTGGTGCTCCCGCCTCCCGCAGTCACCACTGGGTGAACTGCTGAAAGAGGTCAAGCCCTCGACCATTAGTACGGCTCAGCTTCATCGGTCGCCCGACGTCCACATGCCGCCTATCGAACAGGTGGTCTCCCTGCGGTCTTACCCGGTTGACCCGGTGGGGAACCTCATCTTGAGGCGAGCTTCGCACTTAGATGCTTTCAGTGCTTATCCCGACCGAACATGGCTACCCAGCGATGCCCTTGGCAGGACAACTGGCACACCAGCGGTTCGTCCACTCCGGTCCTCTCGTACTAGGAGCAGCTCCTCTCAAGTTCCCTGCGCCCACGCTGGATAGAGACCGAACTGTCTCACGACGTTCTGAACCCAGCTCACGTACCGCTTTCATTGGCGAACAGCCAAACCCTTGGGACGTACTTCCGCCCCAGGATGCGACGAGCCGACATCGAGGTGCCAAACGGTGCCGTCGATGTGAACTCTTGGGCACCATCAGCCTGTTATCCCCGGGGTAGCTTTTATCCGTTGAG
>DASPUH010000149.1:0-13632 GCA_035622975.1 Candidatus Sulfotelmatobacter sp. | reverse complement strand
GTCTCGCTGGCGGCGCCCAGCAGACGGCGTCCGGCGCGCGAACGCTGTCGGCCGCGATCGGCCAGGCAGCCGATGGCGCCAGGGTCGTCCAGGCCGAGACCGGCCAGCTGGGCCGCGATGGCAGCACCCTCGCGACGGATGCCACCGGGGCGGCGACGAGCCTGGCCACGGCCGCGACGTCCGCCTACGCGGGCGGCACGCAGCAGCGACTCGCCGCCGCCATCGCGACGCCGGTCGCCGTGCAGGCTTCCACCGCGCACGGCACGACACCCGCCGGGCTCGCTCCCTATGCGGCGGCGCTGGCTCTCTGGCTGGGGGCGCTCGCCGCGTTCGTGGTGCTGCCGCGGGCCCGTCGGCGGCTCGGTCGCGCGGGCTGGGCCGCGGTGTTGACCACCTTCGCGGTCGCCCTGCTGCTGAGCCTGGTGGCGGCGAGCCTGCTCGTCGCCGGGCTGCTGCTGGCCGGGCTGTCGGTCGTCCGACCACTCGAGCTGCTGCTCCTGGCCGCCGTGGCTGCGGCCGCGTTCGTGGCGATCGTCCAGGCCCTCGTGGCGGCAGCCGGCCGCATCGGCTGGCTCGCCGGCCTGCTGCTGGCCGGGCTGCAGCTCGCGGCGTCGGGCCTCTTCCTGCCGCTGGCCGCGCTACCGGGGCCGCTCGCGGCGCTGCACCCGCTCCTGCCGCTGTCGTGGGCATCCGATGCCTTGGCGGCGGCGATCGGGGGAGGCTCAGCGGACGTCGGGTTGGCGCTCGCCGTGCTCGCTGCGTGGCTGATCGGCGCCTTGGCCGTGACCCTGGCGATCGCGCTGCGCCACGGGGGCGGGCCACGGCCGGCGGCCAGGTACCATCGGGGTGGCTCGCACCGCGTGCCACAGGCGATCGGACCGTAAAGCCACCCGGCCACGCCGGCCGGTGGTGGGGGCGCGACGCCGCCCGCGTCAGCGGTCGCTGTGGATGAGGATCCCGCCCGGGCGCAGGAGGCGGCGCTCCTGCCGGTGGATCTCCCGACGGACCCGCCCGGTAGCCGGCCCGTACGCGGCGCGGAACTCGGGCGACCCGAAGAGCCGGCTCTCGTGGACGGCGTCGAACGCACCGCTCGGCAGGAAGTCCATCGCGCCCGGCACGCCCAGGTCCACGTGATGGTGCTCGAACGTTTCGCCGGCCAGGTCGCCGATGTCGAGCCCGACGGGCCGCGCCCGCAGCACCAACAGCAGGCGGCACATCCAGGGCTCGAACTCCGCCGTCAAGCGGCCCGTGACGGGTGAGCGGCTCGAGTTCGAGCCACAGGCGATGTCAAGGACGGTCAGCCCGGCCAGCGCCGCCAGCGACCCGAAGGCGTCCAGCAGGCGGGTCACGAACTCCGCCATGATCGCCTGCAGGTGGGGCTCGGCCGCGATCTTCGCGAGCAGGCCATGGCGCGCGTCGAGCTCCGCCAGCGCCCCGGCCAGCAGCTCCCGGTCGAATGGTGTCCGGCCGATGGCGACCAGGCGCGCGAAGGCCTCGACCGCCACCTATGCCCCCAGGCCCTCCGCCTCGCCGTACGACCAGAGGTCCAGGGCATCGAGGTCGATCGCATCGATCCCGTTCGTAGCGAGAGCGGCGGCGATCTGGGCCCGGTGCTCGGTCGCATGGTGGATGGCCTGGGCGGCCACGGTCGAACGCGCCCGGGGTTCGGTGTCGTGCTCGGCGTAGTCGGCCGGCCCGTCCGGCTGCGCGGCCTGCGCCCGGATCCGGGCGTCATAAGCGGCGCAGTCGGCGGCGAGCTCCTCCAGGCCCGCGGCCGTCGCGGCTGACGCAGGCCGGTTCGGGCGCGGGGCTCCCTCCAGCCGTGCCGCGTAGCGGCCGGCCGCGGACACGAGGTGGTCCAGGATCATGGCCACCGTCCACTCGTTGCGCGGTGAGGCGAGCGAGAGATCGGCGACGGGCAGCTGGGCGAGGCGGGCGATGAGCGTGGCGTTGGCCCAGGCCATGTGGCGCAGCAGCCGGTCCAGGGTCGGGTCGGTCGGGGCGTCACTCATCCGTGGTGTACCTCCATGTCGGTCGATGTCACTCGAGCATCACCAGCGGTGGGAGTCCCGCCAGCGGTCCGTTCGGCCGCGGGGCGGCGAGCTCCGGCTCGGGGTCGCGGCCGGCCTCGAGCGCCGCGAGCTCGGCCTCGAGCTGGGCGAGCAGGGCCGGGAAGCCCGACTGGAGCGCCGCCGCGTACGCCGGGCCGATGTGCGCCATCTGCGCCTGCTCACGCCTGGTCCTGGGCGCGCCATAGCGCATGTGGATGATCGTGCCGGTGGCCACCGGCTCCAGCTCGAGGGTGTGGAGGACCTTGATCGGCCCCTCGGGGGTGTCAAGGACGGTCCGGTCGGTGACGTAGTCGTACGGGCGCCAGTCCAGGATCTCCTCGATGACCGCGTCCTTGCCGTGGCGGCAGTGGTTGGCCGAGCCCACGCCGCGCCGGCCGCCGGTGGCGCCCTCCACCCTGACGTCGGTGACCCACGGCTGCCAGGACATCCGCTGCCCGGGCCTGGTGAGGAATCCCCAGGCGACCTGCGGCGGCACGTCGGTCGGCAGGGCCAGGTCGACGATCGCGTCCGCCGGCGTCAGCCGGATGCGCCCCCTGGCCTCCTCCTCCTGCCAGCGCCGCTCCAGGTCAAGGGCCCAGAGCCGCACCTCCCCGATCCGCTCGTACGTCTCCGCGTGCTCGCGCATGCCAAGCGCGGCCGGGCCGATGCCCGCCGCGTCCATGCAGGCCTGGCTGAACAAGGCGTAGGCCTTGATGCCCAGCTCCTCCACGACGTCGTTCTTCAGCAGGCGATGGACGACGATGACGTCCGACCCCAGCAGTTCCTGCCGGCCGGCCACCTTCTGGATGACGGCCTGACCGTGATGGACGACGAACTTCAGGTCCAGGTCCGGGATGCGCATGCAGGCGTTGCACGGGCAGGAGGTGGCCTGGCGCACGTCGCGCCGCCGCCGGCGGAAGCCGAAGTAGCAACGCTCGATGGTGTCCAGCAGCATCGAGCCGTCGACGGTCTTGCCGGGCAGGTAGGTGAAGGCGGCGTCCCCTTCCAGTTTCGCCAACCGGAAGTTCGGCCGAAGGGCGCTGACCACGGCGCCGATGAGGTCGGCCAGGATGTCCTGGGCATGCTCCAGCTCGACGTCGGCGAGGTAGCCCGTGTAGCCGGAGATGTCGGCGATGAGGAAGCAGGCCGGTTGCGCGCTCGACGGGATCACGACCGGGTCCGCGGCGCCAGCATCGGGCTAGCGTACCGTCGTCACTCCCGCGCCGCGCGATAATCGATACCCGTACCGTCGTTGGGGAGGACGACCATGCCGACGAAGAAGGTGCCGCGGGCCCCGCGAGCCGAGCCTTCGGCCGAGCCGCCGGAGGGGCGCAACCGGCGCGAGGAACGCGACGCGCTGACCATCCCGGCGGCCGCCATCGACGCCCCCGACCCGGCCGGCCCGGGCATGCCCCCGCCGCCGAGCATCCCCACGAAGCAGTACGAGACGATCCTGGCCCGGCTGTGGGTGGAGCTCGTGAAGTGGCAGGAGTGGATCCGCCACGAGGGCCTCAAGCTGGTGGTCGTCTTCGAGGGCCGCGACGCGGCCGGCAAGGGCGGTGCCATCCAGCGCATCACCGAGCCGCTCAACCCGCGCTTCGCCCGCGTCGTGGCCCTGCCGGCGCCCACCGAGCGTGAGCGCTCGCAGTGGTATTTCCAGCGCTACGTGGCCCACCTGCCGGCGGCCGGCGAGATCGTCTTCTTCGACCGCTCCTGGTACAACCGGGCCGGCGTGGAGCGGGTCATGGGTTTCTGCACCGACGAGGAGTACCAGGAGTTCCTGCGCTCCTGCCCGGAGTTCGAGCGGATGCTCGTGCGCAGCGGCATCCAGCTCATCAAGTACTGGTTCAGCGTCAGCGATGCGGAGCAGGAGCGACGCTTCGCGGCCCGGATCTCCGACCCCACGAAGCGCTGGAAGCTGTCGCCCATCGACCTGGCCTCGCGGGCGCGCTGGATCGACTACTCGCGGGCCAAGGACGAGATGTTCGCCCACACCGACATCAAGCAGGCCCCCTGGTGGGTGGTCCGCTCGGACGACAAGAAGCGCGCACGCCTGAACGTGATCACCCACCTCCTCTCGCAGGTGCCCTACGAGGACCTCACGCCCGAACCGATCGACCTCCCGCCCCGCCAGGTCCAGTCGGGCTACGTGCGCCCGCCCATGACCGACCAGACGTTCATCCCCGAGGTCTACTGACTACTCGTCGGCGCGGGCGTCCTGCATGCGGGCTCAGGCGGGCCAGGCGACGCTGAGGTAGCCGACGGTCCGGTCCGCCGGGCCGCCGGCGTCCGCGGACGTCGCCGCCGCCAGGGCCTCGCCGCGCCCGCCACCCATCGCCCGGACGGCGGCCAGGCCCAGGGCGGCCGGCTCGATCCCGCACATCCCACAGAGCATCCCGGGCGTGCCGCCGGCCACGAGCGCCGCTTCCCGGATCGCAAGGGCGGTAGGGTCCAGGCCCAGGAGCGGCGGCAGCTGATCGTCGGTCGCCCGCGCGCAGTCCGAAGCGGCCGGGTAGTGGGCCATGTCCGAGCTGATGGCCAGGACCACCCGCTCGCCGGCCGCTCGTCGGCGAGCGAGCAGCGTGCCCAGCCGCACCCCGGCGACGATCGCTTCATCGCCGGTGCCCGTCGACACGGCCAGCGGCACGATGCGGGCCGCCGGCGCGACGGTCTGCAGGAGCGGCAGCTGGACCTCGATGGAGTGCTCGCCGCGGTGCGCCTCGCGGTCCAGCAGGAACGGGGGTCCCAGGGCCAGGACCGCGTTCGAGATCTCGTCGTCGATCGCCACGTCGCCGAGCGGCGTCCGCCATGCGCCCGGCCCCCAGCCCGCCACGCCGTCCAGCCAGCTCGCCCCATGGTTCGTGCCCAGGATCACGACCGTCAGGGGCGCTGCCGGCGAGGGCCGTCCGAGCTCGCGCCACGCCGCCGCCGCGACGACACCCGAGTACACCAGCCCGGCGTGCGGCACGAGCAGCCCCACCGGCAGCCGCGCGGGCATCTCGGCCGCCGGCCGGTCCGCGGCCGCCAGGAGTCGATCGACCAGCCCCGCCAAACGAGCCGGCCCATCCGGGTAGAAGGCGCCTGCCACGGCGGGGGCGCGGACGGCGGCGACGGGCGACCCGCGCATGGGACTTTCAGCCACAGGGGATGCGAGACACCGGCCCCGCCGCGGCGCCCGCCAGGGCGAGGCCGGCCAGCGGGCGGGCGCACCCCACGCACGTGCCCTGGGCGGTCAGGCGGTTGCGCGTCGTGTAGCCGTGGCGCTCGATCACCACCCGGCCGCAGCCGGCGCAGTGCGTGTCCTCCAAACCAAGCTCGGGCGCATTGCCCACGTACACGTGGCACAGGCCGGCCTCGCGGCCCAGCTCGGCCACGCGGCGCAGCGTGGGGAGCGGCGTCGCCGGGACGTCCAGCAGGCGGAACGCCGGGTGGAAGCGGCTGACATGCCAGGGGGTCTCCGGCCCCAGGGTCTCGACGATCCAGCGTGCCAGCGCGCGCAGCTGCCGGTCGTCGTCGTTCCGCCCGGGGATGACCAGGGTCGTCAGTTCGAGCCAGATCCCCGCCTCGCGCATGGCCACGATCGAGTCCAGGACGGGGGCCAGGCGCGCGCCGCAGAGCTTGCGGTAGAAGGCGTCGTCGAACGACTTCAGGTCCACGTTCGCGGCATCCAGGACCGAGGCGAGGAGCCGCACGGCCTCCCGGGTCGCGTAGCCGTCGGTGATGAACAGGTTGCGCAACCCGGCCTGGTGCGCCAGGCGGCCCACGTCCAGGGCGTACTCCAGGAAGACCGTGGGCTCCACGTAGGTGTAGGCGATGGACCCGGCGTCGAGGGCCGTCGCCTCGTCCACGACCTGGGCCGGTGGCAGGTGCCGGCTGGGCAGCTCCAGGCCCAGGCGGGGCCCTTGGGCGATCTCCCAGTTCTGGCAGAAGGTGCAGTGGAACGGGCAACCGGCGGTGGCGATCGAGTAGGCCGTCGAACCGGGCGCGACGTGGAACAACGGCTTCTTCTCGATGGGATCGAGGCCCATGGCCACCACGGCCCCGTAGGCCCGGCTCAGCAGGCGGCCGTCGCGGTTCTCCCGGACGCCGCAGATCCCGGTGCGACCCACGCGCACCAGGCAGCGGTGGGCGCACACACCGCAGCGGACCGCGCCGTCCGGCTGGCACTGGGCCAGGACGGTCGGGACCGCATCGGCCTGGACCGGCGTGAGGGCGCGCATGCTCGTTCCTGGCGCCAGTCTGACGCGGAGCCGAACTCGCCGGACAGTGCCGGCCGGCCCGCCACAAGGGGCGGTTGCGCACTGGTGGACGCGCCGCGCGACGCCCACGGTGGGCATCGTGGTGGTGTGTTTCGTGCCGAGGTCACGGACATGATGCGAAACGCCCTGGCGCCGGATGCCTTGCGTCACGATGGCGGCCCGCGGCCGCCGGACATCCCCCTGGAAGTCCAGCTGAGCGCCCTCGAGCTGGCCCGCGCGACCCTCGCGGTGGCCGTGGAGCACGCCGATCCGGCAACGCTGGAGCGGGCCGTCACCTGCTCCGACAACGACGACCTGCACGCGGCGGTCTTCGTGACCCTCACCGAGGGCGAGGAGCTGCGTGGGTGCATCGGCACGCTCGATCCGTCGCGGTCCCTGCGCGAGGCTGTGGTCAGCGCGACGCTGGGCGCAGCGATCGGGGATCCGCGCTTCCTGCCCGTCACCGCGGTTGAGCTGCCGGCCATCCAGGTGGGCATCTCCGTGCTGGGGCGGCCGGTCCCATTCACCGACATCCAGGCCTTCATGCCGGGCGTGGACGGGGTCGTCGTCGAGCGAGGCGGGCGGCGGGCGCTGCTCCTGCCGGAGGTCGCCACCGAGTTCGCCTGGGGCACGGTGCAGATGCTGGAGAACGCCTGCCGCAAGGCCGGCCTGCCGGCCGACGCGTGGCAGGACCCGCGGACCCGCCTGAGCTCCTTCCGTACCGTCAGGTTCGGCGGACCGGCCGTGCCCGGCGGCGAGGTCGCGGCCGCGGCGGCACGTCGCTGATGGGCGATCGCCGCACGCTGGCCGCCACCGCCCGCTGGACGGCCGCGGCCCGGGCCGCGGAGACGGCGCGAGCGGACGGCCTCGTGCGCGACCCGTGGGCCGCCCGATTGGCCGGGCCTGCAGGCCTGGCGTGGCTCCGGCAACGCACCCCCGAGAGCGTCCTGCCGATGGTCCTGCGGACCCGCTACTTCGATGACTGGCTGCAGGCGGTCCTGGAGCGCGGGCTGATCCAGCAGGTCGTGCTGCCGGCCGCCGGCCTGGACACACGCGCCTTCCGGCTCCCGTGGCCGGCCGGCGCCTGCTGCTTCGAGCTCGACCGGCCGGGCGTCCTGGGTCGCAAGGAGCAGGTCCTCACCGCCGCCGGGGCGCGACCCGGCTGCACGCGCCGGACGATCGCCGCGGACCTGGCGGGGCCTTGGCCGCAGGCTCTCGTGGAGGCCGGATTCGAGCGGGCGCAACCGTCCGCCTGGTTGCTGGAGGGCCTGTTCTTCTACCTCCCGCCGGCGACGATCGGGCGGGTGCTCGACGAGGTGACGCACCTGGCAGCGCCGGGCAGCCGGCTGGGCTTCGACATCATCAACGCGGCGATGCTGACTTCACCGTGGACGCGTCCATGGGTCGACATGCAGGCGGCCGCCGGGGCGCCCTGGATCGGCACGCTGGATGACCCGGTGGGCTTCCTGGCCGAGCGCGGCTGGCAGGCGTCGCTGACCCAGGCCGGCCAGCCGGACGCGGACCATGGCCGCTGGCGGCTGCCGGTCATCCCCACCACGATGCCCGAGATGCCGCACGACTGGTTCGTGACGGCGGTGCGCGAGTAGCCTTGGCCTACTGGGCCAGGCGCGGATAGAGGCGCGACGCCAGGGCCACCAGCAGGACCAGCCCGACTGCCAGCACCGACGCGTCGAGCAGCAGGCCGTGCTCGCTCGTGCCGCCCGTGACCATCAGGCCGCGGATGGCGTCGACCATGTAGGTCAGCGGATTGACCAGCGCGACGGCTTGCAGCCAACCCGGCATGGCCGTCACGGGGTAGATGGCGCTGCTGGCGAAGAAGAGCGGCATGGTCATCACCTGGCCGATGCCCATGAACCGTTCCCGGGTGCGCACGAGGCAGGCCACGATCATGGAGAAGCTGGCGAAGAGGGCCGACCCCAGGACGACGATGCCGCCGACGGCCAGCATGGCCAGCGGGTCCAGCCGGATGTGGACACCGATGAGGAACGCGACGACGTACACGATGACCGCCTGCGCCAGCCCTTTGAGGCCGCCCGCCAGGGCCTTGCCCAGGACGAGGGCCACGCGCGGCGCGGGGCTGACCAGCATCTTCTGGACCACCCCCAGGTCGCGCTCCCAGATCACGGCGATGCCGTAGAAGATGGCGATGAAGAGCGCGCTCTGGGCCAGGACACCGGGCGTCAGGAAGTCCAGGTAGGGGAGCGACCCGGTGGCGATGGCCCGTGTCTGGGCCAGCACCTCGCCGAAGACGACCAGCCACAACACCGGCTGGATGGCGCGGGTGGCCAGCTCGAAGGGGTCGCGGATGACCTTGCGGACCTCGCTCTCGGCGATGGTCAGCGTGTCGGACAGGAACCGCAGCACGAGCTGCGGTTCAGCCCAGGCGATCGGCGGTGCGGCGCGTTCGACCGATCTCACGGTAGCTGCCTCCAGCATCGATGTCGGATCCGGTGTAGTGAGTGAAGACGTCATCGAGCGTGGCCTGCGGACCGACCGTCGCCTTCAGCTCGGTCGGCGACCCGCTGGCCGCCACCACGCCGTGGTGCATGACCGCGATCTGGTCGCACAGGATGTCCGCCTCTTCCATGTAGTGGGTCGTCAGCAGGATCGTCGTGCCGTCCCGGTCGCGCAGCCGGCTCACGTGCTCCCAGACCGACGCCCGGGCGGTGGGGTCCAGGCCCACCGTGGGTTCGTCCAGGAACAGCACCGCCGGACGGTGGAGCATCGCCTGGGCCAGCTCCAGGCGGCGGATCATGCCGCCCGAGAACGTGCGGACGACGCGGTGCCGCGCCTCGGTCAGGCCCATGAAGGCCAGGACCTCGGCGATGCGCGCTTCCTGCTCGTCACCGGGCAGGTGGTACAGGCGAGCGGAGAGACGCAGGTTCTCCCAGGCCGTCAGGGCCCCGTCGGCCGATACCAGCTGGGGCACGTAGCCGATGTGCCGGCGCACGCCTGCCGCGTCGGCGGTGATGTCGTGGCCGGCCACCCAGGCCTGCCCCGCGGTCGGCGGCAACAGGGTGATGAGCATCTTGATGGTCGTCGTCTTGCCCGCGCCGTTGGGCCCCAGGAGGCCGAAGACCTGGTCGGCGGGGATGGCCAGGTCCAGCGACTCGACGGCCGTGACGTCCTTGAAGGTCCGCCGCAGGGCCCGCGTCTCGATGGCCAGCTCGCTCACGGCCGGTCACCCTGGGTCGCGACGTGCTCCAGGAGTCCGAGCGCGTCGTGCAGCTCTCGCAGGTCCATCGGACCCAGCCCGGCCAGGCCCTCGATGAGCCACGCCCGCGCCCGAAGGTCGGCATGGGCGACGCGCTCCATCCCGTCGGCGGTCAGGCGCAGCTGGACGCGGCGGCGTTCCCGCGGATCGGTGGTGCGCTCGAGCAGGCCGGACCGGACCAGGCGCTCGGCCAGCGCCGAGCACGCCGGCAGGGTCATGCCCAGGTGTTCGGCCATCGCGGACAGGCTGGTGCCCGGGTTGCGGCGCACGAAGAGGAGGCCGCGCAGCTGGGGCACGGTGGTGCCGGGCTGGCCGGCCACGTCCGCGCGCATGGCCAGCCGGATCCGCCGCATGACCGCGGGCACGACCTCCATCACGCGTTCGGCGACGAGAGTCGCCTCACCGTGGACGGACGTTCGTTCGTGCAGTTGATTGTTCATGGCATGTACAGTAGCACATATGAAGTGATCTGCCACCAGGACGCGGGACCGTGGACAATGGCGCGGTGCGCCTGATCTCGTTCCACGCCCCCTTGGGACCACGCCTGGGCGTCGTCCTGGGGGACCGGGCGGTCGCCGCGGCGGACCTGGTGCCCGGCGGACCGGCGACGATGACCGAGCTCCTCGCCGGTGGCGAGGACGCGCTGGCGACCCTGCGGCAGGCGGCCCGCGCCGCGGTCGCCGGCGCCGGCCCGGCCCGCGGCAGCCCGGACCGCGCCAGCTCGGCGCGAAGGGGGCGGCCGCTCGCGGCGTTCCGCCTCGCGGCGCCGGTGCCCCGACCGGGCAAGGTCGTCGCCATCGGCCGCAACTACGCCGACCATGCCGCCGAGGGCGGAGCGGCCCCGCCCCACGCGCCGCTCATCTTCGCCAAGTGGCCGTCATCGGTGATCGGCCCCGGCGACGACATCCGCTGGGATCCGGCGCTCACGCAGCAGGTCGACTACGAGGCCGAGCTCGGGGTGGTCATGGGGCGGACGGCGCGGCGCGTCACGGCGGAGGTGGCCCTGGACCACGTCCTGGGCTACACGTGCCTGGACGACGTCACTGCGCGGGACCTCCAGTTCGGCGACCGGCAGTGGGTCCGGGGCAAGTCCCTGGACACCTTCTGCCCCATGGGACCTGCCCTGGTCACGCTCGACGAGTTCGCCGACCCCGACGACCTGGCCATCACCTGCCGCGTCAACGGCGAGCTGGTGCAGGCCTCGCGCACCTCGCGGATGCTCTTCAGCGTGGCCACCATCGTCGCCCACTGCTCGCAGGCGTTCACCCTGGAACCGGGCGACGTCATCGCCACCGGGACGCCTGCCGGCGTCGGCGTCTATCGCGATCCGCCGCGGTTCCTGGGCGACGGCGACGTCGTCAGCATCGCCATCGAAGGCATCGGCGAGCTGCGCAACACCTGTCGCCTCGACCGCCCGCCGGCCGGCGGCCCGTGACCGTCGAGCGCGCCGATGTCCTCGTGGTCGGCGGCGGGATCGTCGGGCTGGCCACGGCGTACCAGCTGCTGCGCCACGCCCCGGGCACGCGCCTGGCCCTCATCGAGCGCGAGGCAACCCTGGCCGTGCACCAGTCGGGCCACAACAGCGGGGTGCTCCACGCCGGCCTGTACTACGCGCCGGGGTCGCTCAAGGCCCGGCTGTGCCGCGAGGGCAAGGCCGAGCTGGAGGCGTTCGCCGAGGCGCACGGCATCCCGTTCCGCCACACGGGCAAGCTCGTCGTCGCGGTCGACCCATCCGAGCTGGCGCGCCTCGAGACGCTCCGTGGGCGCGCCGAAGCCAATGGCGTCCCGGGGCTCGAGGTCGTCGGCCCCGAGCGCATCCACGAGATCGAGCCGCACGCCCGGGGGCTGCGCGGGCTGTGGAGCCCCACGACCGGGATCATCGACTACTCCGCGGTCTGCCTGGCGTTGGCCCGGGAGATCACCGCCGCCGGCGGCACCATCGAACTGGGCCGTGGGCTGACGGGGGCGACCGATCAAGGCGGCCGGGTGGTAGCCCACACCACGGCGGGCGACCTCATCGCCGGGGGCCTTATCGTCTGCGCCGGGCTGTGGGCCGACGAGCTCGCGGCCCGCACCGGCGACGACGCCGACCCCCGGATCGTGCCCTTCCGGGGCGACTACTACACGCTCACCGCGGACGCCCGGTCGCTCGTGCGGGGGCTCATCTATCCCGTGCCCGATCCGGCGTTCCCCTTCCTCGGCGTGCACCTCACGACCCGCCTCGACGGCGAGGTGTGGGCCGGTCCCAACGCCGTGCTCGCCTTCGCCCGCACCGGCTACCGCCGGCGCGACGTGTCCGTCCGCGACCTGGCAGCGACGCTCGCCTACCCTGGTTTCCTGCGCCTGGCCGCCCGGAACGTCCGCATGGGCGCGGCCGAGATGTGGCGCGACGTGTCCAGGCGGGCGTTCCTGCACGCCATCCAGCGCTACGTGCCGGACCTGCGGAGCGACCAGCTCCGGTTCGGGCCGTCGGGCGTGCGGGCGCAGGCGCTCGATCGCGACGGCACCATGGTGGATGACTTCCGCCTGGGCGGGCGCGACCGGATCCTCCACGTGCGCAATGCGCCGTCGCCGGCCGCCACGAGCTCGCTGGCCATCGGCCGCACGCTGGCCGACGCGGCCCTGGAGCGCTTCGCCGCCGCCTGAAGGGCTGGGGACTCCGAGCCGCGGAGTCCGTCGGCCGCGGGCGGCCGCTAGGCCTCTGCCGGGGCGGGGCCGGCGCTCACGAGGTGCACCTCGAGGTCGGGCAGCTGGCGCAGGACCTGGTCGGCGACGTCGGCCGTGAACGGGCTGCTCAGGCCGCGCCTGACCTCCCGTCCCAGCATGAGGTGGGTGATCCGCTGCGCGCGTGCCAGCTCGACCAGGCCGGTGACAAGATCGCGCGCGGGATGCCGGATGACGTCGGCCCCCAGGTCCGTGGCGTAGTCCAGGTGCTCCTGGAGGTTGCGCGCCTGGTCGAAGGGCAGCCGCTCCACGGCCGGCGTCTCGATCACCGCGGCGATCATGCGGGTGCCCAGGGCGGTCGCCAGGGCGGCGCCGCGATGCAGGGCCCGCCGAGTCACGGGCCGTTCATCCACGAGCGCCAGCACGCGCTCGCTGACCGGCCGGAGCCGGCTCATGCCCTGGTCGCTGACGATCCCTTCCAGCTGCTCGTCCACGGCACGGGTAACGAACCGCAGGGCCAGCTCGCGCAGCGCGGTCAGGTTGGGCTCGGTGAAGAAGCGGTCCAGGGCCAGGCGCGCCCGCTCCGGCGGGTAGACGTTGCCGTGGCGGATGCGCTGGCGCAGGGCATGCGGACTCATGTCGACCAGCTCGACCTCGTCCGCCTCCTCGACGATGCGGTCCGGCAGGCGCTCGTTCACCGGCGCGCCGACGATCGTGGCGACGGCGTCGGCGACCGACTCCAGGTGTTGCACGTTGCAGGTGCTGATGACGTCGATGCCCGCGTCGCGGATGAGCTCCACGTCCTGCCAGCGCTTCTCGCGTGGCGAGCCGGGCACGTTCGTGTGGGCCAGCTCGTCGACCAGGGCCACCGCGGGGTGGCGCGTGATGACGGCGTCGGTGTCCATCTCCTCGACGGTCACGCCCTGGTACTCGACGTGCAGCCTGGGCACGATCTCCAGGCCGGCGAGGAGCGCCTGCGTCCGAGGCCGACCGTGGACCTCCACGTAGCCGACCACCACGTCGGTGCCGCGCTCGAGGCGCCGGTGGCCCTCCTCCAGCATGCGGTAGGTCTTGCCGACGCCCGGCGCCATGCCCGTGTACAGCCGCAGCCGGCCGCGCGCCGAACGCTCCTCGGCGGCCACCCGAGCCAGCATCTCGTCGCCGGTCGGCCGCCGGTCGTCCTCGAGGCTCATGGCGTGAGTATGGCGGCTACTGGGTGGTGTCCACGAGCCCGTCGAGGTCGAGGTTCAATTCGAGGACGTTGACGACCGGTTCACCGATGAAGCCCAGGAGGGGCTGCGACGTGTGGCGGGCCACGATCGCCCGCACGGCGTCCTGGGTCATGCCGCGGGCCGCCGCGACGCGGGCCACCTGGTAGTCGGCGGCAGCGGGGCTGATGTCGGGATCCAGGCCGGAGGCCGAGGCGGTCACCAGGTCGACCGGG
>DASPUH010000148.1:0-21125 GCA_035622975.1 Candidatus Sulfotelmatobacter sp. | reverse complement strand
GTCCCGGCATGAGCGACCTCCTCGATGGCTTCGACACCGCCCAGCGGGCCACGTTGACCGCACTCGCCGCCCACCTGATCCCGGCGGCGCACGGGATGCCCTCGGCCGGGCACGTCATCGACGACCGGCGCCTGCGCTTCGTGCTGGAGGCCCGACCCGACCTGGTCGAGCCGCTGCGGCTCGCACTCCGGTCCGGCCTGCCCGATGCTCCGGCCGACCGGGTCGCCGTGCTGGCGCGTGACGAGCCGGATGTCCACGGGGCGCTGCTGCTGGTGATCGTGGGCGCCTACTACACCGACAAGGTCGTTCGGGAGCGGCTCCGCTACCCCGGCCAGGAGGCCAAGGTGCTCCAGTCCTGGAAGTACCCGGTGTATTTGGAAGAGGGCCTCCTGGACGGGGTCCAGGCCCGCGGCGCGATCTGGCGCGACCCCGCCACCGGCCGGACCGCGATCGAAGCGCGGCCCGCGCCCTCGGCGCCGTCCGAGCGCCCGGCATAGGGGAGATCGACACATGGCTGTGACGGCACCGGCACGATGGCTCGACCCATTCCTGGACGACTGGCGACCGGGCAGCGGTGAGCCGGTCGAGAAGCGAGAGCCGGCCACCGGCATCCCGCTGACGACGCTCAACCAGTCGACGCCCGACGACGTCGCGCGGGCCGCGGCAGCCGCAGCCGCCGCGCAGCCGGCGTGGGCGGAGACGGGCCACCAGGAGCGGGCGGCGATCCTGCGCCGGGCCGCCGC
Source organism: Candidatus Sulfotelmatobacter sp. (assembly GCA_035622975.1). Taxonomy (GTDB): domain Bacteria; phylum Chloroflexota; class Limnocylindria; order Limnocylindrales; family CSP1-4; genus DASPUH01. Next base: position 20,382 of record DASPUH010000148.1, on the reverse strand, counting down.
CATCTACGAGGAACATCGGCAGGAGTTCGGCACGTGGACGCAGCGCGAGACGGGCGCTCACCGCAACAAGATGCACCACGAGCAGGACTTCACGGTGCAGGAGCTCCTGAACGCGTCGTCCATGCCGTCGCAGCCGTACGGTTCGCTGCTGCCGTCGGCCCAGACCGACCGCCTGTCGATGGTGCGACGGGTGCCGGTAGGCGTGGTCGGGGCCATCACGCCGTGGAACTCGCCCAGCGTCCTGGGCATGCGTGTCGTGGCGCCGGCGCTCGCGCTGGGCAACGCGGTCGTGCTGAAGCCGGACCCCCAGACGCCGATCTGCGGCGGAGCGGTCTTCGCCGCGATCTTTCGGGAGGCCGGGCTGCCCGAAGGGCTGCTGCAGATCGTCATCGGCGGAGCCGAGGTGGGCGAAGCGCTGGTCACCAACCCGCACGTGGACATGGTGTCATTCACGGGCTCGACGGCCGCCGGCCGGCGGGTCGGGGCGCTGGCCGGCGGCCTGCTCAAGAAGGTCTCCCTCGAGCTGGGTGGCAACAACGCCCTGGTGGTGCTGGACGACGCCGACCTGCAGGCGGCCGCGTCGGCTGGTGCCTACTCGTCCTTCCAGTTCCAGGGCCAGGTCTGCTTCGCCGTGGGCCGCCACATCGTCCACCGCTCCGTGGCCGACGAGTACATCGCGCTGCTCGCGGCCAAGGCGCAGCGGCTGCGCCTGGGCGACCCATATCGCGAGGACGTGGACCTGGGGCCGATCGTCAACGAGAAGCAGCTCGCCCGGGTCGACGGCATCGTCCAGCGCTCGGTCGCGGGTGGCGCACGGCTCGTGGCCGGTGGCACCCACGAGGGCCTGTTCTACCGGCCGACCGTGCTGGCCGAGGTCACCACGGGCCTGCCCGTGTGGACCGACGAGACCTTCGGCCCGGTCGCGCCGGTGGTCGGCTTCGACTCCGACGACGAGGCCGTCGCGCTGGCCAACGACAGTGAGTACGGGCTGGCCGCGGGCGTGTACTCGCGCTCGATCTCGCGCGGGCTGGCCATCGCCAACCGCATCAGGGCGGGCATGGTCCACGTCAACGACCAGACGATCAACGACGAGGCGATCATCCCCTTCGGCGGCATGGGCATCTCCGGCAACGGCGGCCGCTTCGGCGGCGAAGCCAGCCTGGAGGCGTTCACCGAGTGGCAGTGGCTGACCGTGCGCGACAAGCCGCGCTCGTTCGGCCCCACCTACTGAGCCCCACGAGGTGACCTCCATCACCGAGGTCGCCCGCCTCGCGGGCGTCTCCACGGCGACCGTCTCGCGAGTCGTCTCGGCGGCCGATTACGCGGTGCGCCCGGCGACCCGCGAGCGGGTGCTGGATGCCGCCCGGACTCTGGACTACGTGCCCAACGCCCTGGCCCGCGGCCTGCTCAAGAGCCACGTGCCGGTGGTCGGCGTCATCGTCCACGACATCACCGACCCCTACTTCGCGGAGGTGGTGCGCGGGGTGGAGGACGCCGCCGCACCGGGCGGCTACCTCGTCATCACCTGCAGTTCGGAACGCATCCCCGAGCGTGAGAACGCCTACGTCCGGCTGCTGCGTTCCATGCGCGCCGCGGCCGTGATCTTCGCCGGGAGCGGCCTGGACGACCCGACCCTCAACGAGGAGCTGCCCAAGCATGTCCGGGCGATGCGGGCCTACGGCGCCGGTGTGGTCCATCTGTCGCCCCATGCCCATGGCGGCCCGGAGGTCGGCGTGGACAACGCGGGCGGCGTCGCGGCGATGGTGGCGGCCCTCACTGCCATGGGCCACCGGCGCATCGCCTTCCTGGCCGGGCCGGCGTCCCTCTACGTCGCTCGCGTCCGGCTGGCGGGCTACCGGCGCGGCCTCGGCCAGGCCGGCGTGCCGTTCGACGCACGGCTCGTCGTGACGGCCTCCTTCGACCAGGCGGGCGGCGCGAAGGGCGTCGACCAGCTGCTGGCCGCCGGGACGTCCTTCACCGCGATCTGCTGTGCCAACGACCTGCTGGCCCTGGGTGCCATCCACCGCCTGGGCGAGCTCGGCATCGCCGTGCCGGACCAGGTGTCCGTGGCGGGCTTCGACGACATCGCCATGGCGGCCATGACGGTGCCCAGCCTGTCCACGGTGCGGCTGCCCCTGCGCGACATGGGTCGCCGCGGCTTCGAGTACGCCGCGGGCGTGCTGGCGGGACGGCGTCCTCGGCGAGACCTCATGCCCACCACGGTCGTGCTGCGCGGTTCGACCGCGCCGCCGCCGGTCATCACGGCCGATCCAACCCCGGCCATCACCGCAAGGGGAGCAGCAGCATGAGCCTGGACCTGCATGGCATCATCCCCGCCTGCGTCACCACGTTCGACGCCGACGGCCGCTTCGACGAGGCGGCCTACCGCCGCTACCTCCAGTGGCTCCTGCCGCAGGGACCCGTGGCGCTGGCCATCAACGCCGACACCGGCGAGGGGCCGCACCTGTGGCCCGACGAGCGCGAGCGGGTGCTGCGCGTCGCCGTGGCTGAGGCGGGGCCGATCCCCGTGATCGCCGGCCTGAGCGCCTCGTTCACCGCCCAGGCGGTCGAGGAGGCCAAGCGGGCCCAGGGCGCGGGCGCCGCCGGCCTGCTGGTCTTCCCCATCCCGGCCTACCAGGGCACGCCGCTGGACCCCGCCCTGCCCGTCGCCTATCACGAGGCCATCGCGTCGGGCTGCGGCCTGCCCATGGTCGCCTTCCAGCTCCAGCCGGCCCTTGGCGGGGTCATCTTCTCGGAGGAGATCCTGCGGCGGATCGCGGCCATCGACGACGTCGTGGCCCTCAAGGAGGCTTCGTTCGACGCGCGGCTGTACCTCGCGACGCGGCGCATGCTCGAGCGGCTCGAGCGGCCCATCGACCTGCTGACCGGCGACGACAACTTCGTGTACGAGTCGTTCGTCATGGGCGCCGAGGGCGCCCTCATCGGGTTCGGGACGCTGGCCACCGACCTGCAGGTGGCGATGTACCGGCTCACCCGGGAGGCTCGCTGGACGGAGGCCCGTGCCATCTGGGAGCGCATCCTGCCGCTCGAGGAGGCGGTCTACGCCCAGCCGGTGCGGGACTACCGGGCCCGGACCAAGATCGCCCTCCAGCAGCTCGGCGTCATCGACAGCACGGTCATGCGCCCACCCCTCCTGCCCGCCCCGGCCGACGCCTGGGCCGCCATCCACGCCGCGCTGGAGGCGGCGAACCTGCTCACCCCGGCCGGCGTCGCCTGATGGCCGACGCCCTGGCGGGCCGAGTCGTGCTCGTCACCGGCAGCAGCCGAGGCATCGGCGCGGAGGTGGCGGTCAAGGCGGCCGCGGCGGGGGCCGCGGTGGCCGTCCACTACCACCGTTCCGCCGACGGCGCGGCGCGGACCGCAGCGCGTGTCCGGGAGGCCGGTTCGGAGGCCGAGACCTTCGCCGCGGACGTCGCCGATGGGGCGCAGGCGGAGGAGCTGGTCGCTCGCGTGCTGGAGCGCTTCGGACGCCTCGACGGGCTGGTCAACAACGCCGGGCGCACGCAGGTGGGGCCCTTCCTGGAGATCGACCCGGCCGAGTGGGATGCGCTCATCCGCACCGACCTGACGGCCGCCTTCCGCACCTGCCGCGCCGCCCTGCCGGCCATGCTGGAGCGGGGCTCCGGGTCCATCGTGAACGTCGCCTCGCGGCTGGGCCAGATGGGCGTGGCCGAGACGGCCGCGTACAGCGCGGCCAAGGCGGGCCTGATCGGCCTGACCCGGGCGCTCGCACGGGAGTTCGGACCGCGCGGCATCCGCGTCAACGCCGTCGCTCCGGCGGTCGTGGAGACCGGCATGACCACCGAGCTGGTCGACAGCGAGGAGGGCCGCCGACGGTTACGCGACATGGCCCTGGGCCGCTTCGGACGCCCCGAGGAGGTGGCCGAGGCGGTCATCTTCCTGCTCTCGGACGCGTCGAGCCTGTTCCTGGGCCAGACGCTCAACCCCAACGCCGGGGGCTACATGCCGTGACGAAGGTGGTCCCGGTCCGCGAGGCGGTCGGCCTGGTCCGCGACGGCAGCACGCTGCTGATCGGCGGCTCCGGGGCGGGCCACGCCGTGCCGCAGCGCTTCATCGACGAGCTGGCCGCCGTCTTCGCCACGGACGGCCACCCGCGCGACCTGACGACCGTGCGCGTGGTGGGCATCGGCGACTTCGCCGACCGCGGCTTCTCCCAGCTGGCCCTGCCCGGCCTGATGCGGCGCACGATCGGCAGCAACATCGGCAACGAGCCGCGACTCGGCGCGCTGGTGGAGGCTGGTGAGGTCGAGGCCTACTCGTTCCCCCAGGGCGTGCTCTCCCAGCTGATGCGGGAGATCGCGGCCGGACGGCCCGGGCTGGTGACGCACGTCGGCCTGGGCACGTACGTGGACCCCCGCGAGACGGGCGGCAAGCAGAACGCGGCGACCACGGAGGACCTCGTCGAGCTGGTCACCCTGCGCGGCCGGGAGTGGCTGCTGTACCACGCCTTCCCCATCGATGTGGCTGTCATCCGCGGCACGACCGCCGACGAGGATGGCAACCTGACCATGGAGGGCGAGGCCATCCAGGGCGAGATGCTGGCCATGGCCATGGCCGCGCGCAACAGCGGCGGCCTCGTCATCGCCCAGGTCCGCCAGCTCGCCCGGCGTGGGAGCCTCCCGCTGCGCGACGTGAAGGTGCCGGCCGCGCTGATCGACTACGTGTACGTCGACCACGACCAGTGGCAGACCTACATCACCCAGGATTCGCCGTTCTACGCCGGCGCGCTGCGCCGGCCGGTCACGGCCGAGGCGCCGCTGCCGCTCGACGTGCGCAAGCTCATCGCACGACGGTCCCTGCTGGAGTTCCCGCGCGGCGCCATCTGCAACCTGGGCTTCGGCATCAGCCAGCTGATCGGGCGGGTGGCGTGGGAGGAGGGCATCACCGATCAGCTGGTGCTGACCGTGGAGCAGGGCATCTTCGGCGGCGTGCCGGTCGCCGGCAACGAGGGCGGCGCGGGGTTCAACTACCAGGCCATGATCGACCAGCCCTACATGTTCGACTTCTACGACGGCGGCGGGCTGGACGTGGCCAGCCTCTCGTTCGCCGAAGTGGACGCCGAGGGCAACGTCAACGTGCACGCCTTCGAAGGCCGCGTCCGTGGGCCCGGCGGGTTCCCCAACATCAGCGCCCGCACGCGCCGCATCAACTTCGTGGGCACGCTCACGGCGCAGGGCCTGCGCCTCGAGATCAAGGACGGCGTCCGCATCGTCCAGGAGGGCAGCCTCCACAAGTTCGTGCCCCACGTCCGGCAGGTCTCGTTCAATGGCCACCTTGCGCGGCAGCGCGGCCAGCAGGTCCGCTACATCACCGAGCGGGCGGTCTTCGCCCTGGCCGACGATGGCCTCGTCCTGACGGAGGTCGCCCCGGGCGTCGACGTCGACCGCGACGTCTTGGGCCGGATGGGCTTCCGCCCGCGCGTCGCCGAGCCGGTGCGGACGATGGACCAGCGCCTGTACGCGCCCGGCCCGATGGGCCTGGCTGCCGATTTCGAGGCCTCCGCGTGAGCGGGCCCGTCGAGCTGGAGCTGGGGCGGGTCGCCCACCTGGAGCTGGTGAACCCGCCTCTCAACCTCGTCACGCGGGACCTGCTCGAGCAGCTCGAGGCGGCCCTCGCGACGCTTTCCGCAGCACCGGCCGGTGAGGTCCGAGCCGTGGTCGTGACCGGGCGCGGTGAGCGGGCCTTCTGCGCCGGCTCGCACGTCGGCGAGTTCGAGGCGCAGCGGGGCCCCGCCGGTCGCGCGCGTCGGGAGCTCGACGAGCGGGTCGCGACCCGGCTGGCCGGCCTGCCCATGCCGACCATCGCCGCCATCGAGGGCGACGCGCTGGGCGGCGGGCTGGAACTGGCCCTGTGCTGCGACCTGCGGATCGTGTCGGCCCGGGCGCGCCTGGGGCTGCCGGAGGTGCGCCTGGCGGTGACGCCCGGCAGCGGCGGCACGCAGCGGTTGCCGCGCGTGGTCGGACCGGCCCGCGCCAAGGAGCTGATCCTCGCGGGCCGCATCCTCGACGCCGAGGAGGCCCTGCGGATCGGCCTGGTCAGCCGGGTCGTGCCGGCGGGGGAGGCGCGGCGCGCCGCGGACGAGCTGGCGGCCGAGATCGCGGCCCGCGGGCCGCTCGCCGTCCGCGAGGCCAAGCGCCTGGTCGACCTGGCCCCCGACGTGGACCTGGAGGCGGGCCTGGCGGCTGAGCTGGACGCGTCCGACCGCATCTTCGCGACCGACGACATGCTCGAGGGGGCGCGCGCCTTCCTCGCCAAACGCGACCCCGTCTACCGGGGCCGGTGAGCGCATGAGGGATAGGCGCATGAGCGTTACGGCGCATGAGTGAGATCGGACGCTTCGGCGTCTTCCTGCCGTCCTACATCTGGGCCGGCGACGGCCCCGAGCGGGCGCGCGGCATCCGCACCTTCGCCCGGACGGTGGAGGACCTGGGCTTCGATTCCCTCTTCATCACCGACCACCTGCTGGCCGCCAAGCGTTTCTACTCGGTCTCGTTCCTCGAGCCGCTGGCCGCCCTGGCCGTGGCCGCCGGCGTGACCGAGCGCGTCCGCCTGGGCACCTCGATCCTCATCATGCCGCTGCGCAACCCGGTCCTTCTGGCCAAGGAGCTGGCCACGTTGCAGTTCCTCTCGGAGAACCGCGTGATCCTGGGGGCGGGCGTGGGCTGGAACGATGCCGAGTACGAGGCGGTGGGCGTCCACAAGTCGGAGCGCGGGCGCCGCACCGACGAGATGCTCGACATCATGGTGCCGCTCCTCGAGGGGCAGCGGGTCACGTACCACGGGCGTTACTACTCGGTCGACGACGTCTTCGTCGAGCCCACCGCCTCCCGGCGCCCGGAGATCTGGATCGGCGGCGGCTCTCAGCTGGCCGATCCCAAGTCGCCCGACCTGCCGCGCTTCGTCGAGTCGGTCAAGGCCCGCGTCCTGCGCACGGACGGCTGGATCCCCCGCCCGACCTGCCCGCCCGACGATATCGCGCGCGACTGGGTGGAGCTGCAGGCCTACTATCGTGAGCACGGCCGGGATCCCGCCGAGTGCGTCGTGGCCCACGAGAACTTCCTGCACCTGGTCCTCACGGATGATCCGGTCAGGGCGCGTGAGGAGCAGCACCGCGCCTTCCTCAAGGTCATGAGCAGCGAGCGCGGCCCGAGATATCTGGAGTCCGTCTACCTCTTCGGCACGCCCGAGGAGGTCGTCGCCTCCCTCCAGGCACGGGTCGACGCAGGGGTGGAGTACTTCGTCCTGCACACCATGACCCCGGACCCGGCGCAGCTGCGGGCGTGGGCAGACGAGATCATCCCCCACGTCAGGTTCCCCGCCACGGCCGGTCCGGTGCGGCGGATGGCGCCCGCCCTGCCGTGACCCAGCGGGTCGCGCTCCTGGGCAAGCCCCTGCGGCGGCGCCACTCGCAGGTCATGCACGACGCCGCCTTCGCGGCGGCCGGCCTCGACGCCCGCTACGAGCTGCTGGAGCTCGACCCCGACGCCGTGCCCGGGGCCGTCGCGGCGGCACGCGGCCCGGCCTGGCTCGGCCTCCAGGTCACCGCGCCATACAAGCGGCTGGTGGCCGGCCTGTGCGACCAGGTGGAGGTCGATGCCGCGGCCATCGGCGCGGTCAACAGCGTGTCCCGCACAGCAGCCGGTGAGCTGGTGGGCTTCAACACCGACGCGCCCGGCTTCCGGGCCGGCGTAGAAGCGGCCCTGGGCCGGCCCCTGACGGGCCTGCGGGTGGTCGTGGCGGGGGCGGGCGGTGCCGCCCATGCCGTCGTCTTCACCTGCCTCAGCGCGGGAGCGGAGCGCGTGACCATCGGCAACCGCACGCTCGCCTCGGGTGAGGCTCTGGCGCAGCGGTTCGCCGGGATCGGGAGCGGGGCCGTCGCCGCGGTCCTGCTGGGCGGCGCTGCCTTCACCGATGCGCTCGGCACGGCTGACCTGGCGGTCAACGCGACGACCGTCGGCATGGTGGAGCCGGGCATGACGATCCCCGTCGCAGCGCTGCCGGCCGGGGCGACGGTCTTCGACCTGGTCTACCTGCCGCCGGAGACGCCGCTCCTGCGGGCCGCACGGGGACGCGGCCTGCGCGCCGCGAACGGCTCGGAGATGCTCATCCAGCAGGCGGCCATCGCCTTCGAACGGTGGACCGGCGTGGGCGGCATGGCCGACGTCATGCGGGCGGCGGTGGCCCCGCTGCTGGCGGACGCCGCCGCGCCGGCCTGAGCGATGCGCCTGGCCACGATCGTGGACGAGGGGCGCGCGACGGCCGCCGTCGTGGAGGGGCGGCGCGTCCTGCCGCTGGCCATCCCCGGGGCGGAGCTCGACTCGATGCGGGCCATCGCGGCGGGTGGCGAGGCGGCCCTGCGGCGGGTCGGCGAGTGGGTCCGCGGCCAGCCCGCCGGCGCCTTCCGGGCCCTCGAGGACGTGGTCCTGGGCCCGGCCATCCCGGACCCGGGGGCGATCTACACCATCGGCCTCAACTACGCGGCTCCGGGTGAGGCGCTTGACGCGGGCGAGGCGCCCGACGCGGGCGAGGGGTCCGAGCGGCCGCTCGTGTACGGTAAGCTGCCGTCGTCGGTGACCGGCCACGGGGCGCTCGTGGCCTGGGACCGCTCGCTCACCGCGAACGTCGACGCGGAGGTCGAGCTCGGGGTCGTCATCGGCGCCAGCGGGCCGGGCCGGACGGCAGCCGGGCCGCTCGGGCAGGTCTTCGGCTACACGTGCGTCAACGACATCTCGTCGCGCGACCCGTGGCTGGATGGCGACCAGTGGCTGCTGGGCAAGTCGATGGCCGGGTTCTGCCCCGTCGGGCCCTGGGTCGTCACCGCGGACGAGCTCGATCCAGCCGACCTGCGCCTGGGCTGCACGGTCAACGGCGTGGCCCAGCAGGACGACCGCACCTCGCGGATGCGCCACTCGATCGGCGCCCTCATCGCCTACCTCGCCCGCCACGTCGAGCTGCGGCCCGGCGACCTCGTCGTGACCGGCACGCCGGCGCGACTGGCCGCCCCGCCCGGCCCCGACCGCCGTCTCCAGCCCGGTGACGTGGTCACCGTGTGGATCGAGGGCATCGGCGGATTGACCAATCCCATCGGCTGACGCGCGCACGCAAGCAGGAGGACCGCAGGATGAAGCCGCCGACCGTGTTCCTGGGGGAGATGACGACCCTCGAGGTCGAGGCCTTCCTGAAGGGCCACGACACCGTGGTCGTGCCGGTCGGCTCGACCGAGCAGCACGGTCCGCACGGCCCACTCCTGACCGACGCGCTCGTGGCGACGGAGGTCGCGCGCCGTATCGCGCCGCGGATCGGGGCGGTCGTGGCGCCGACGGTCGGCTACGGGCTGTCGTATCCGCACGTCGGCTTCACCGGCCTCGTCCACATCCGCATCCCGACCTTCATGGCCCTCATCGAGGACCTCTGCGCCTCGCTCGCCACGGCCGGCTTCAGGCGCATCGCCTTCCTCAACGGCCATTACGACAACACGTACGCCATCGCCTACGCCTGTGCCAATGCCGCCGACCGGCTGCCGGCGGGCGTGCGCGCCTTCCCGGTCAACTACTGGGACGGCCTGGCGCCTGCCGAAGCGGCCGAGTTCTTCAGCCCCACGACCGGCCTCCACGCCAACCAGGCGGAGACATCGGCCATGCTGGCGATCGCGCCGGCCCTCGTGGACATGGACCGCGCGAACGACGAGATGCCGCCGTTCCCGCCGGTGACCAACTCGGGTGCCGTGCACACGGCGTTCTTCTTCTCCTCGCCTGGCTCGGTCCACCGGGCGACCCATTCCGGAACCTGGGGCGACGCGCGCGGCGCGACCGCCGAGTTCGGCGAGCGCTACCTCACGGCCGTGGCCGAGGCGACCGTCCGCCAGCTGGACGACATCGCGCGGACCTTCGCCGCGATGCCCGACCGGTGAAGCCATCGGCACCCATTCGGGTCTAGCATCACGGGGTGCGGCCGGCTTGCTCCGCCGCACGTGGCCACCGCTGGCACGAGAGGCGCACCGCCCATGACCACCGACGATAGCCACGACTTCAGCGGCCTGGGCGTCTTCCTGACCGGCGCGACGTCGGGCATCGGTCACGAGGCCGCGTCGCGGTTCCTGGCCGCCGGGGCGACCGTGGCCTGTGTCGGGCGGCGGACGACGGAGCTGGCGCCGCTCGTGGGCGAATTCGGCCCACGCTGCGTGCCGCTGGTGGCCGACCTGGCCGACGCTGGCGCGGTCGCCGCGGTCGCCGCCCAGGCGGTGCAACACCTGGGCAGGGTCGACGTGCTGGTCAATGGCGCGGGTGTCGGCTTCCGTGCCGACGTGCTGGAGACGACCCTCGCCCAGTGGACCGAGACCTTCGCCGTCAACGTCACGGCCGCCTTCCTGCTCTGTCAGGCGTTCCTGCCCCACTTCCTGGCGCATGGCGGGGGGACGATCGTCAACGTCGCCTCCGTGGGCGGGCTCATCGGCATCCCCAACCGGGCCGCCTACTGTGCGTCCAAGGCGGCCCTCATCTCACTGACCCGCAGCCTGACCGTGGAGTTCGCGGAACGGGGCATCCGCGCCAACTGCGTCGCCCCGGGCACGACCGAGACGCCCTGGGTGGACCGCATCCTGGCCGGCGCCGACGACGTGGCGACCCTGCGCCGCCAGATGGAGGACCGCCAGGTCATCCGGCGCCTCGCCCGGCCGGAGGAGATCGCCGATGCGATCCTGTTCCTGGCCTCGCCGCGGGCCTCGTTCTTCCACGGCTCCACCGTCGTCGTCGACGGTGGCTACAGCGCCCGCTGAGGCCCGTCGCGGTGGACCTGGGGGCGACGCTGGCCCGGGCTGGTGTGCTGCCGGTCGTGACCGTGGCCAGCGCCGAGCAGGCCGTTCCAATGGCGCAGGCGCTGCTTGCCGGGGGCCTGGCCTGCATCGAGATCACCTTCCGCTCCGACGCCGCTGCCGACGCCATCCGGGCCATCCGGGCCGGCGTGCCGGAGATGCTGCTGGGAGCCGGGACGGTCCTCACCACGGACCAGGCCGACGCCGCGATCGACGCCGGCGCGTCATTCCTGGTGAGCCCCGGCTTCGGTCCCGACGTGGTCGATCACGCCCGGGCCCGTGGCGTGGCGATGCTCCCCGGCATCGCCACCCCGACGGAGCTCCAGGCGGCGTTGGCACGTGACCTGCGGATCGTCAAGGTCTTCCCCGCCGCCGTGCTCGGCGGGCCCGCGTTCCTGCAGGCGCTGCAGGCGCCGTACCCCATGATGCGGTTCGTGCCCACGGGTGGCGTCACCCCCGCCAGCCTGCCGGAGTACCTGGCTTTGGACTGCGTCGCCGCCGTCGGCGGGACCTGGCTGGCCAGGCCGGACACGATCGCGTCGGGCGCGTGGGACGAGGTCGAGCGGCTGGCCCGCGAGGCGGCCGCCGTCGTCGAGCGGGTCCGCGGCGCTCCCGCCGGGGCGGGGGCCTGAGCATGCCCCTCACGATCAAGGGCGCAGACGAAGCGCGCTGGGACCTCGTCGCCCTGGGCGAGGTCATGCTGCGCCTGGACCCCGGCGAGGACCGCATCCACACGGCGCGCGAGTTCCGCGCCTGGGAAGGCGGCGGCGAGTACAACGTGGCCCGCGGGCTGCGGCGCTGCTTCGGCATGCGGACGGCGATCGTGACGGCCCTGGCCGACAACCCCGTCGGACGCCTGGTCGAGGACCTCATGCTGACCGGCGGCGTGGACCTGCGCCACATCTCATGGGTGCCCTATGACGGGGTCGGGCGGACGGTGCGCAACGGCCTCAACTTCACCGAGCGGGGCTTCGGCGTCCGCGGCGCGGTCGGCGTCTCCGATCGCGGCCACACTGCGGTCAGCCAGCTGCGGCCCGGTGACGTGGACTGGGACGCGATCTTCGAAACGGAAGGCGCACGCTGGTTCCACACCGGCGGCATCTTCGCCGCGCTCTCCCCTTCGACGGCGGAGGTGGCCGCCGAGGCGATGACCGCCGCGCGCCGCCACCGGACGATCGTGAGCTACGACCTCAACTACCGCCCCAGCCTGTGGAAGGGCATCGGTGGCCAGGCGCAGGCGCAGGCCGTGAACCGGACGTTGGCACCGCTCGTCGACGTGATGCTGGGCAACGAGGAGGACTTCAGCGCTGCGCTGGGCTTCGCACCGGCGGCGGGCGACCCGGATCTCGCCGAGCTGGACCCCACGCGGTATGGCGAGATGATGGCCACGGTCATGGACACGTACAGCGATCTCGCCGTCGTGGCCACGACGCTGCGCGTGGCGCGGACCGCGTCTCGCAACGACTGGGGCGCGGCCTGCTTCGCGGACGGGCGCCTGACCGTAGCGTCGCCCCACCCCGACCTGGAGATCCTGGACCGCGTGGGCGGCGGCGACTCCTTCGCCTCGGGGCTGATCTACGGGCTGCTGACCGGCCTGCCGCTGGAGCGTGCCCTGGAATACGGCGTGGCCCACGGGGCACTGGCCATGACGACGCCTGGCGACACGTCCATGGCGACGCTGGCGGAGGTCGAGGCCGTCGTGGCCGGGCTATCGCCGCGGGTCGCCCGGTGACGGGAGGGCCGACCGGTCCGCTGGCAGAGGGCCGACCGGCCCATCCCCGGCCGGCGGGTGCGTGACATAGTGGGATAGCCATGATCGAACGCCACATCACCTTCACGGTCAGTCCGGATCACGCCGGCGACTTCGAGCGGTTCTTCACCGAGCGATATCGGCCGGCCATGGCTGCCTCGCCCGGCTTCGTGCGGGTAGAGCTGCTGCGGGCGGCCGAGGACGCCACCCAGTACCAGATGGTGCTGCGCTTCCGGGATCTCGACGCGTCGGTGGGCTGGCGCACCTCACCGGTCCATCAGGGCCTGCAGCCCGACCTCAACGCGCTCGTCTCGAGCAGCTCCGTCCAGGCCTACGAGGTGATCGCGTGAGTCCCGCTCGATGAAGGTGAGCGGCTCGGCCACGCTGGCAGCGCCGCCCGAGGCGGTGTTTGCGGCCATCTGCGACCCCGGGGCGCTGCTGGAGGTCATCCCAGGCTGCCAGGAGATCCACCAGGTGTCGGCCGACGAGTACCGCGGCCGCATCGCCATCCGCCTGCCGGCCGTGGTCGGCACGTACGACACGGTCGTCCGGCTCGTCAACGCTGAGGCCCCGACCTCGGGCGAGCTGGAGGGTCACCTGGTGGGCCGGGTCGGGACCATCGGGGGCCGGGCCGTCTTCCACCTCCGCGGCGAGGACGGTGGGACCGTCGTCGACTACAGCGGCACAGGCGTCGTCGGCGGACCGCTGGCGCGCCTCGATTCGCGGTTCCTGGAAGGGTTCGCCCGCTCGCTCGTGAACGAGGGACTGGCCCGCCTGGGCCGGCGCCTGCAACCTGCCGCAGCGGAGCGGGTCGCCGTCCGATGAGCGTGCGCGAGTACCTCATGCCCCGTTCCGTGCCCGAGGCGGTCGGCCTGCTCGAGCGCCACGGGCCGGAGCTGCTGGTGATGGCCGGGGGGACCGTGGCCATGCCGCTGATCAACGAGGGCATCTCGCTCCCGGAGCGCGTCATGAGCCTGCGCCATGCCGGCATGGACCGCGTGGAGCGGCGCGGCGACGTCCTGGCCATCGGCGCGGCGGCGACGCTCTCCCGGCTGCTCGCGCAGGACGCCGTGCCGCTGCTCAGCGAGGCCGCCCGCCACACGGCGAGCTGGTCCATCCGCAACATGGGCACGGTCGGCGGCAACCTCTTCACCCCGCCGCCCGGCGGCGACGTGGCGGTGGCCCTCCTGGCCCTCGACGCGCGCGTGCGCCTGGCCGGCCCGCGCGGCGAGCGCGACCTCCCCCTGGCCGACTTCTTCACCGGCTTCATGACCACCGTCCTGGCGCCGGACGAGCTGCTCGTGGAGATCACCGTCCCCACGGCGGCCCGCGAGACGGCCTTCATCAAGTACGGCCGCAAGCACGCCAACACGCCGGCCGTCGTGACGGTCGCCGTGGCCCTCGAACGGCGCGGTGGCCGCGTCGGCGTGGCCCGCCTCGCCCTCGGCGCGGCCGGGCCGCACCCCATCCGGGCCACGAACGCAGAGGCGGCGCTCACCGGCGCGATCCTGGACGCCACGACGATCGGGCGGGCGGCGCAGGCCGCGGCGGCCGAGTGCCAGCCGTTCACCGACGGCATCGCCACCGAGTGGTACCGGCGGCGGATGGTCGGCGTCTTCGTGCGACGGGCGCTGGAGTCCCTGTAGATGGCCTCGACGATCGTCACCTTCCAGCTGGGCGAGCGCGAGGTGGAGGTCATGGTCAAACCCATGACCACCTTGCAGGCCGTCCTGCGCTACCAGCTCGGCCAGACCGCCGTCAAGGAAGGCTGCCGCCAGGGTGGCTGCGGGAGCTGTACGGTCCTCGTCGACGGCGAGCCCATGATGTCGTGCCTCCTGCCTATCGAAGAAGTGGCCGGCCGGCACGTGGACACGCTCCAGACGGCCCTGCCTGCCGACGCAGCCGATCCCCTCCAGCAGGCCTTCATCGCCGAGGGCGCCTTCCAGTGCGGCTACTGCACACCCGGCATGCTGCTGGTCGCCCGGGCGCTCCTGGACCGCGACCCGCACCCGACGCGCGACGCGATCATCGACGCCCTGGCCGGCAACGTCTGTCGCTGCACCGGCTACGCGCCGATCACCGCCGCCGTCGAGGCTGCCGCGCGGGCCGGCCCCCTCGGCGACGAGGCGCGACGATGAGCCCCGCCCGCCACGTCGTCGGTCGTTCCGTGGCGCGCTCCGATGCGCTCGGCCACGTCACGGGGCGCACCGTCTTCACGACCGACCGGGCGTTCCCCGGCCTCCTCCATCTCAAGGTCGTGCGCAGCCCCGTCCACCATGCACGGATCCGCGGCGTGGACCTGTCCGAGGCCGAGCGGGTGCCGGGGTTCGTGCGGGCGCTCACGCACGCCGACGTGCCCCACAACGTCTATACGATCCTAGGGCTGATCGGCGTCGAGCCCGAGGAGGAGTTCGTCCTGGCGGTCGACCGCGTCCGCTACAAGGGCGAGCCCATCGTCGCCATCGTCGCCGAGTCCGAGCAGGCCGCCCTGGATGCCGTGGCGCGGGTGAAGCTGGACCTGCTGGAACTGCCCGCGGTCTTCGACGTGGAGGAGGCCCTCAAACCGGGTGCCCCCATCGTGACCCACTGGGGCAACAACACCTTCATGTACGAGGGCCATCCCTGCCGGCGAGTCCGCTTCGGTGACGTGGAGGCGGCCTTCGCGCAGGCCGATCACATCGTCGAGGGCCGCTACGACACCAAGCCGATCGAGCACGCGCCGACCGAGACGACGGCCGCCATCGCGGTTCCGGAGGCGAACGGGCGCTTCACCGTCTACACCAACACCCAGGCGCTCTACTTCAGCCTGGACAACACCTCGATCATCCTGCAGGTCCCCGGCAACCAGCTGCACTTCGTCGGCGGCACGGTCGGCGGCGGCTTCGGCGGCAAGGTCGACGTCATCGTCGAGCCGCTGGCCACGCTGGCGGCGATGAAGACGAACCGGCCGGTGAAGTACGCCTTCAGCCGCCAGGAGGAGATGCAGGTCTCGTCGACACGCAGCGCCTGGCGCATCTACATGAAGGATGGCGTCATGGCCGACGGCCGGCTCATCGCCCGCAAGGTGACCAGCTACGCCGACTCGGGGGCCTACAGCCGCCAGACGCCGTACGCCCTGACCAAGCACGCCGCCAACGCGGCCGGGCCGTATGCCATCCCGAACGTCTCGATCGACGCCTACTGCGTCTTCACCAACCGCCAGCCCACGAGCGCCATGCGTGGCTTCGGGATCACCATGGCTTCGTTCGCCCTCGAGGTCCAGATGGACAAGATCGCCGAGGTCGTCGGGCTCGACCCCTGGGCGGTCCGGTTCATCAATGCGTACCACAACGGCGACATGAAGCCCCATCGCAAGCTCGTGGAGGACGCCACGCTCATCGAGACGATGCAGGCGGCGGCCAGGCTCGTGGGCCACGAGCTGCCGGAGGCGTTCCGCACGATGACCTCCGACCCGCGACCGGACCGAGGCACCTGAGGTGGCAAAGCTGCGCGGCACGGGCATCTCGGCCGTCAACTACCCGACCGGCATGAACCTGGGCGGCGACCCGTCGCAGGCCCTGATCCACGCCACGACCAGCGGCTCGTTCGTCGTGTCCCTGTCGGCCACGGATCTGGGCCAGGGCCTGCGCACGGTCATCGGCCAGATCGCCGCCGAGACCCTGGGCGTGCGCATGGAGGACGTCGTCGTCGACACGGCCGACACGGACACAGGCCCGCACGACATGGGCACGTTCGCCAGCCGCGCCACCCATCGCGTCGGCAATGCCGTCATCGCCGCCGCGGTGGAGGCCCGCGAGGCTCTCCTGGACGTGGCGGTCGACGAATTCGAGGCCGCTCGCAGCGACCTCGTCTTCGACGGCCAGGGCAACCTCATGGTCCGCGGCGCGCCAGACCGCTCCCTGAAGATCGCCGATATCGCCGCGGCAGCCCAGTTCAAGTACGGCAGGACGATCGCCGGGCGGGGGGCCTGGATGAAGCCCAAGAGCCCGGTCGATCCCGAGACCGGGGCGATGGATCCCGACTCCACCGAGGCCCATGCCTGCACGGTGGCGGAGGTGGAGGTCGACACGGAAACGGGCCAGGTGACTGTCCTCAGCATCAAGAGCGCCTACGAGATCGGCCAGCAGGTCAATCCCGCCCTGGTCAGGGGCCAGATCGTCGGCGGAGCGTGGATGGGCATGTCGCACGCCCTGTACGAGACGACCCAGCCCTACTATCCCGACCCCGAGCACGCCGCCAGGGACTTCAGCGAGTACGTCATGCCCGGCGCGCACGAGATGCCGGAGATCGAGTGCGTCGTGCTGGAGTACCCGTCCTCCAATGGACCGTACGGCGTCAAGGGCGTGGGCGAGATGACCGCCAACTCGCCCATCCCCGCCATCGTGAACGCCATCTACCACGCCACCGGCGTGCGGATCGACGAGCTGCCGGTGACCCCGGAGGCGATCCTTCGCGGCCTGGACGCGAAGGCGCGCGCTGCGGGCGACTGAGGAGGACGACGCGCATGCGCCAGATCGCGACGTGGGACGAGTTCCCGACCGTCGAGTACATCCCCGGCGTCTACCGCCAGGCGGTCTCGGGCGAGAAGACCATGCTCACCCGCATCGTCTACCGCGGCGGGGTGACGATCCCCGACCACACCCACGAGGCGGAGCAGATCATGCTCGTGGAGCAGGGCCGGCTGTGGGCCAGGGTGGGCGACGAGGAGGCGGAGGTGGGGCCCGGCTCGCTGCTGGTCATCCCGTCGAACTGGATCCATGCGTTCCGCCAGCTCGGCGAAGACGATGTCGTCTTCTACGAGTGCTTCGCCCCCATCCGCCTGGAGTACCTCGTCGGCTTCCGCGGGCCCGACCCATCGCTGAAGATGATCAACGAGGGCCTGACCGGCTGACTCAGGAGCGCCTCAGGCCTTCGGAGAGGAAGTCCAGGATCAGGCGGTTGGCGAGATCCGGCTTCTCGAAGAGGAGCGCGTGGCTCGCGCCGGGGATGACGGCCAGCTCGGCGTGCGGGATCGCCCGCAGCATCGCTGCGGCGTGCTCGACGGTGAGGACGTCGCGATCGCCGAGCATGAGAAGCGTCGGCATCGTGAGGGCCGCGAGGTCAGCCAGCGGCACGCGGGAGCAGGTACAGGGCCATCACGAGACCGGTGCGGGCGACCACGCTGTGCCTGGTGTCGGCGGGCATGCGGAGCCACGTGCCGGCTGTGCCCTCGTACGCCGCCGTGCCCACGGTCAGATCCGCCTCCCCCGCCAGGATGTGGATGATGGCGGGACGGGCGGAGGTGTGCTCGGAAAGTCGCTCGCCGGGCGCGAAGGCGAACAGCACGAGCTCGACGTCCGCCTCGTCGGAGAGCGTCCGGCTCAGGATGCCGCGGTCCGGGATCGGGGCCTCGGCAGCCAGATCCGGGAACACGGTGACGGGCATGGGCGATCCTCCGACGGTAGCTAGCAGGTGATGTGCAGGACGGCGCGGACGTCTTCGGGCCGAAAGTCGCGAAGTGACCGACAGGCGTCCCTCGTGGGCATGACATCCAGGGCGATACCGCGTCGCGCGGCTTCCGCATATACGTCCGGAGCGACGGGCATACCGCCCTCAGCACCGGTGCCGACGATCAGCCGCCGCCCGCCCCAGGGGATCGCCTCGCCGTTCGTGAGTGGTGTGTGGCCGTACTGATCGCGGAGACCCTTTGACGGTCCCTTGTGACGCCGGCGCACCCGGCCCGCGTCGATGACGACGTCGCGGGTGTACTCCTTGCCCTGGATCTCGAGCTTGCCGAACGCGATCAGCCTGACCTGCATCGGTCCCAGTGTCACACAGGGGATGGCCCGCCTGCGTCGAACGAGGTGACCGAATGCCCCCACGCGCGGCCCCGTTCGGCACCTGTGCTCGCGTCCGGATCGGCAGACCATATGGCCAGTCGTGGGTGGCCGCGACAGAGACCCACGCAGCGACCGGTGTCGCCGCGGGTCGCCGCCTCGCGATCGACCTGCGCGAAAGGCAGCCATCTATGGCGCCGGTGATGCTCTTCGGGGCGGTGGTCGTGCTGGTGCTCGTCCTGAGCGCTGCCCATGCCGTGTGGGGCGCCTTCCGACCGACCTGACGTAGGCCGGCGGTATCGCAGCGCCGGGAGGCCGCCTGGCGGATCCGTCCGTTCGGCACTGGCGCCGCGTGATGCGGCGGCCGAGGATGACCTGATGGTGCAGACCCTGAGACCACACGCTGGTGTCGGGCTCGCGCGTGCCATGGCCACGGGGATGGCGCTGGTCCTCGTCATCTCGGTCGCTTGCACTGGCGGGTCGAGCCCGTCCGCGACCCCGGCCGCATCGACTCCGGCGGCGACCGCCAGCCCGAGCGTCACGCCGGCCCCCACGCCGACCCAGCCGGAACCGTCGCCCACCATCGGGCTGCTGCTGGCGGATGTGGCGCGCGCGACGGCGGATCCGGCCGACGCAACGACGGCCGCGTCGGCCATCGATGCCTTCGGTCTGGACCTGCTGCGGGCGACGGCCGGTGCGCAAGCCACCACGAACGTCGTCATCTCGCCGGCGAGCATCGCCCTCGCGCTCTCGATGGCGCGGCTGGGGGCCAGGGGCCCGACGGCCGACCAGATGGACGCCGTCCTCCACGGCCTCGTGGCGGCGGGGGAGGTCGGTCCGATCGATGCGCTCGACCAGGCCCTGGCCGCAAGGAACGGGACCTTCGAGGATCAGCAGGGGAACGCGCACCAGGTCGTGCTCAGGATCGCAAATGCGCCGTTCGGCCAGCGTGACCTGGCGATCGAGGCGGCGTACCTGGATGCCCTCGCCCGCGGCTTCGGGGCCGGCTTGCGGACCGTGGACTTCAAGGCGGACCCGGAGGCGGCGCGCTCGCTGATCAATGGCTGGGTGGCCGACCAGACGGAGCAGCGGATCCAGCAGCTCCTGGTGCAGGGGAACATCACCGCAGCGACGCGCCTGGTCCTCGTCAACGCCATCTACCTCAAGGCCCCCTGGCTGGCATCGTTCCCCGAGGAGGAGACGCGGCCCGCCACCTTCACGCTCGGTGACGGCACGAAGATCCAGGTGCCCACGATGTTGCGCGTGGGCTCCATGAGCTACGCCGCGGGAAGCGGCTGGCAGGCGGTCGAGCTGCCGTACATCGGCAACCAGCTGGCCATGATGATCGTCGTCCCGGACGACCTGGCCGCGTTCACCGCGAGCCTGTCGCCCGAACGTCTCGCCGCCACCGTGTCCGCGCTGGAGTCGCGACCCGTGACGCTGAGCCTGCCCAAGTTCAGCTTCGCCTCCAAACAGGATCTGGCGACGGTCCTCGCCCAGCTCGGGATGCCGCTCGCGTTCTCGTTCCAGGCGGACTTCTCCGGGATCACGACCCAGGAGCGGCTCAACATCACGACGGTCATCCACGAGGCGAACATCGACGTCGACGAGAAGGGCACCGAGGCGGCCGCGGCGACCGCCGTGGTGATGGGCGACGTCAGCGGCCCGGGCGGCGAACCGGTCACGGTGCATGTCGATCGGCCGTTCCTGTTCGCGATCCGCGACCTCCAGACGGGCGCGGTCGTCTTCCTGGGGCAGGTGCTGGATCCGTCGGCACACTAACCGGCTTGCGGCTGCCGCGCGGCGGGCAACTCCGCGGCGCATGGCCTCAGGCTTGCGCGTCCGGCGTGCTGACAGGCATCGATCCAGGCGCCTCCGCGGCCGGCGCGACGCGTACCTCCGGCGATGGTCTGCGTCGCAGCGCGAGGCCGAGGTCGGCAAGCCCTACGACCAGCATGGCAGCG
>DASPUH010000147.1:0-37504 GCA_035622975.1 Candidatus Sulfotelmatobacter sp. | reverse complement strand
GCTCTGGTCGTCCAGCATCAGGGCGTCGCAGCGGACGCTGGCGACGACGCCGGTCGAGCCCGGCGAGACCTTGAGGTGGCCGCGATACGAGGCCCGGCCGCCGTCCTTGCTGACCGACTTGCTGACGATGCGGCTGCGGGTGTCGGGCGCGAGGTGCACGGCCTTCGCCCCGGTGTCCTGGTGCTGGCCCTTGCCGGCCACGGCCACCGAGATGATGTCGGCCGTGGCATTCCGGCCACGCAGATAGATACTCGGATACTTCATCGTCAGGCGGCTGTTGTGGGCGAATATGCCATTGGCGATGAAATTCGCCGTGCCTTCCACCTCGATGTCGAACGTGGGGTGCTCCCCAGCGTAGGTCATGCCGCTCACCGGCACGAAATGTACCGGGCCGTCGAGCTGCTCATCAGAGAAATACAACGCATAGTGCGTGTACTCCCGTTCCACCTTGCCGAGCGGCTTCTTCTCGCGCCTCGTCCACCTCGAGATCTTGAGTGGATTCAAGCCGGCCGCAATGGCCAACTGCCGGATCTGTTCCAGCAGCTCCCGGCTTGCGCTCGTGACGGAGATGTTGCGATGACCCGGCCGTTCGTGCCCGTCCGCCGCGATGTAGCCATCCACGAACGCCCGCCTCTGGCTTATCGGCAGGCGGAAGGCCCATTCCGGCACCCGTTTGGTGTGGGCGTCGCCCGCCAGTCCAGCCGCGCGGAGCCAATCCACCCACGCGCCCGATGCGGCCCGCAGCACGACCCCCCGATGTCGCTTCAACTCAAGGCCAAAGAGCTCGCGCGTCAGGTCGAGAACCCGCTGGCAGGCCGGGTCCGAGTCCGGGACGGCGATGTCTACCCGATTGGCCCCATCGAAATAGCCGTCACCGATGAAGAAGCCCAACAGCCACATGAGCTCGTCCGACGACGCCTCGGGAGCGCGGAACGGCGTGCGCAGGCGCGGACGCGGCGCCGGGACCGCGATCCGATGCGGCGTCCCATGGTCAGGCAGCTGCCCCGCCACAGCCAGCTCGTCGCCTTCGACGATCGAGGCGAGCGGCAGCCACCCGATCCGCCGCGAGCGGCCGACCTTCCGTGCCACGAGGAAGGGATGGTTCGGAGTGGCCCGGATGTGGCGATGGTTCTGCAGGAACAGGTCGAAGACAGGAGCCGGTCCGTTCGCCCTCGTCGCGATGACACGACTCCGGGCGACATCGAACTCCGGCGTCAGCGAGTACACGTGGTCACCGGCTGCGACGGCCGAGATGGGTATCAGGTCGTTGTTCTTGGCGACGAGTGCATCGCCCGTCAGGCAACCGGTGTTGGCGTCGATCCACTCCACGTTGGCATTTTCATGCGCGTGGGCGCGTTTCGTCACGAGATTATACACGTCATTGGACCAATTCTGGATGGTCGTGTATCGTACCTTGGAGCGGGCCAGCGCGATGACCTCGACAACCGCGACGTGCAGGGAATCCGTGGCGTAAAGCGGAGCCGTACAACCTTCGATGTAGTGTACTTTCGCGCCTTCGTCTACGACGATCAACGTGCGCTCGAACTGGCCGGTATTCTCGCCGTTGATGCGGAAGTACGCCTGCAGGGGAAGCGGAACTTCCACTCCCTTGGGCACGTACACGAACGACCCGCCGGACCACACCGCGCTGTTCAGCGCGGAGAATTTGTTGTCCTCCGGCGGCACGACCGTCCCGAAGTACTTCTGGAAGATCTCGGGGTATTCCTTGAGGGCCTGGTCGGTGCCCATGAAGACCACGCCCAGCTTGACCAGCTCCTCGCGCACCGAGTGGTAGACGACCTCGGAGTCGTACTGGGCTCCGACACCGGCCAGGAACTTGCGTTCGGCCTCGGGGATGCCCAGCTTCTCGAACGTCGCCTTGATCGCCTCCGGCACGTCGTCCCACGACTTCTCTTCGCGCTCGGAGGGCTTGCGGTAGTACATGATCTTGTCAAAGTCGATGTGGCTGAGATCGCCGCCCCACGTCGGCATCGGGCGCTTCAGGAAGTGGTCGTACGCGCGCAGGCGGAAGTTGCGCATCCACGCCGGTTCGTCCTTGAAGGCGCTGATCTCCTCGACCGTCTCGCGCGTCAGGCCGCGCTTGGTCTGGGCCAGGTAGACGATCTCGTCATGGAAGTCGAACCGCGAGCGGTCGTTGTCGACCTGCTCCCGTTTGGTGAGGGCCATGGGCCTCCTTGCCTAATCCCGACTGATTCTATCGGGATTGCCGCCCGAGCGTCAACGAGGCCGGCGAGACCGATCGCACCGTATGCTCTCGCCGATGGTGACGCTCGTGCCCATGCCGCCCGACGCTTGGCCGGCGTGGCGCGACGCCTCCATCAGGGGTTACGCCGCCGACATGGTCCGCGTCGGCACCTGGCCGGCCGAGGGTGTCGAGGCGCGCGCCGCCGCCGAGTTGGCCAACATCCTGCCGCAGGGGCCTGGAACGCCCGGCCACGAGTTCCGGTCGATCGTCGCGGACGACGGGGAGGTCGTAGGCCATCTGTGGTTCGGCCCGGCCAGCGAGATCGGCCGTGGTGCGGCCTTCATCCTGGACATCGCCATCGTGCCCGGGGCACGAGGCCGCGGCTACGGCCGCGCGGCGCTGCTGGCCCTGGAGCCGGTCGTCCGCGCGCTCGGCTACGACAGCCTCCGGCTCCACGTCTTCGGCGACAACGAGGTCGCCCGCAACCTCTACCGCACGTCCGGGTACGTGGAGACGGACGTGTCGATGCGCAAGACGCTCACCTGACAGGAGGCCTGGCCATGGCATCGGATCCCGAGCGCTTCAAGCAGTGGTTCTCCCCGGCCGACCTCGACGCCAACCGGGCCGGTCACCTGGCGCCGGACCAGGCCCGGCGGCTCGGCCTGCAGGCGGCCGTCGGTCGGGGCGCGAACCTCCTCGTGGGTCTGGGCCTGATCATCGTGGCCATCGTCATCGCCGCCCTCGCGCTGGCCGGCAACACGACCGTGGCGCCATCAGGCGCGGGCCCGACCCTCATCGGCGCGGTCGTCGTCGCGCTCATCGGCCTGGTCTTCTTCTGGGTCGGGCGCCGCGGCTCGTTCAGCCACGAGGTGGCGGCGGGGACCGTCGACCACGCCACCGGTCCGGCCGTGCTGAGCCTCACCGAGCACTCGGGCGAGGGGAACTCGACCTATGTGACCCACGAGCTGGCGATCGGCCAGATGGGCCGGCGGTTCCAGATCGACGGCCATCTTTACCGTGCCATCACCCAGGGCGAGGCGCTGACCGCCTACTACCTCGCGGGTGCCGGGCGGTTGGTCAATCTGGAATCGGCCGCCGCGTCCCAGGCGGCCGGCGTGTCCGATCCCATCGCCGCCGCCGCCGCTGCAGCGGCGGCCGAGGTCGTGGCTGGACCTGCGGACGGTACGCCGCTCCAGCAGGCCATCATCGGCCGCTGGCGAGGCGCTGACATGGGCAGCGGCCTCAGCGCTACGATCGAGTTCCGCGCCGACGGGACCCTGACGATGGGCGCCGACCTGAGCTCCCTGGGGGCCCTCGATGCGCTTCCCGGTCCGCTTCGCGCGCTGGCCCAGCGCGCCGACCAGCCACGGACGATGCGCTATCACTGGACGGACGCCGATCACATCGCGGTCGACGGCCAGCCGGGCACCGCGCAGGTCCGCCTCGCCGGCGGCCACCTGATCGTCGATCTGCCGGACGGCGAGCAGCGACTGACTCGTTTGGCGGATACCGCTGCCGCGAACGAGGAGGCCCACCCGTGACCCTCTCCCGCAAGGTACGGGGCGATGACGCCCATCGCACGATCACCCGCCGACCGCTGTACGCCCTGCCTGGCGAGACGACCGAGGTACCGCGCTACCGCATCCCGGAGCACGGCATGGATCCCGACGAGGCGTACCAGATCGTGCACGACGAGCTGATGCTGGACGGCAATGCGCGGCTCAACCTGGCCACGTTCGTGAGCACCTGGATGGAGCCCCAGGCTTCGCGGCTGATGGCCGAGACGTTCGACAAGAACATGATCGACAAGGACGAGTACCCGCAGACGGCCGAGCTCGAGCTGCGCTGCGTGAACATGCTCAGCCAGTTGTGGCACTCGCCGGACCACGAGGAGGCCACCGGCTGCTCCACGACCGGTTCGAGCGAGGCGGCGATGCTGGGCGGGCTGGCCCTCAAGCGGCGCTGGCAGCAGCGACAGCGGGCGGCCGGTCGGTCGATCGAGCGGCCCAACCTGGTGATGAGCGCCGGCGTCCAGGTCTGCTGGGAGAAGTTCTGCCGCTACTTCGAGGTGGAGCCGCGGCTCGTGTCGTGGACCCCGGAGCACCACCAGCTCAGCGGAGCCGCCGCGGCCGCGGCCTGCGACGAGGACACCATCGGGGTCGTGGCGATCATGGGCGTCACGTATGACGGGGCGTACGAACCGGTGGCGGAGATCGCCGCGGCCCTTGACGACCTGCAGGCGCGCACCGGCCTTGACGTGCCGCTCCACGTCGATGGCGCGTCGGGTGGCTTCGTGGCGCCCTTCCTCACGCCCGACCTGGCGTGGGACTTCCGCCTCCCGCGCGTGCAGTCGATCAACGCCTCCGGCCACAAGTACGGGCTGGTCTTCCCGGGCGTGGGCTGGATCCTGTGGCGTAACCCCGAGGCGTTGCCCGACGACCTTGTCTTCCGGGTCAACTATCTGGGCGGCGAGATGCCCACCTTCGCCCTCAACTTCTCGCGCCCCGGGGCCCAGATCGTGGCCCAGTACTACAACCTCATCCGCCTCGGTCGCGAGGGCTTCAGGCGGATCCAGCAGGCGTCGATGGACACGGCGCGCCGGATGGCCGAGCGCATCGACGCCCTGGGGCCCTTCCAGACGCTGCCCGGCAGCGCCATCCCTGTCTTCGCCTTCCGGGTCGCGGACGGCGCGGTGCCGTATGACGTGTTCGACCTGTCGCGCGAGCTGCGCAGCCGCGGTTGGCAGGTCCCCGCGTATACCCTGCCGCCCGACGTGAGTGACGTGGCGGTGCTGCGCGTCGTGATCCGCAACGGCTTCAGCGCCGACCTCGGCGAGCTGTTCCTGGCCGACCTGGAGCGGGTGATGGCCGAGCTGGCGACCCAGCCGGTGCACCACCGCCCACGCCGCCCGGCCTTCCACCACTAGGGTCCGCGGGGAGGGCGAGGACCT
This sequence comes from Candidatus Sulfotelmatobacter sp., assembly GCA_035622975.1. Lineage (GTDB taxonomy): Bacteria > Chloroflexota > Limnocylindria > Limnocylindrales > CSP1-4 > DASPUH01. Next base: position 32,348 of record DASPUH010000147.1, on the reverse strand, counting down.
CCGCGAGCGCCTGCGCCAGCGTCGCCCAGGCACCCGCCGGGACGTAGACCTGGGCTGAGATCCGGACGAGCCGCCGCTCGCCCCACGGCAGGATGGGCACCTCGATCCGCCATCGGTCGCGCAGCTCGACCTGCAGCGGATCGTCGTCGAGCGGCGAGGTGCCCAGGTTCGGCGCCAGGGGGGCGGCGGTTGGCCCAGGCGGGGGGAGGATGATCGAGGCCATCGAGCCCAGCATCGAAGACGGCGCCGGCGCGGCCACGCCGAGGCGATCCAGGATCACCTGGCGAGCCGCCAAGACCGCGTCGTGGTTGGCCGCCATGAGGGCTGGCCAGCCGCCGGGAAGGAGGCCGCCCATGGCCTCGACCGCGGCGGGGATCGACAGGTATGGGGTCGGGTCGGCCGTGCCGGTCCAGTCGAACTCCAGCCGGAAGCGACTGCGGTCGCGGCGCGGCGAGTTGGCGCCGTGGGAGATCGCCAGCGGCCGGATGCCGGGCTGGTGGTCGCGCCGGACCCACAGGAAGCCGCTGCCCTTGGGCGCGCACAGCCACTTGTGGCCGTTGCCGGTGTAGTAGTCCACGCCCGCCGCCTCCAGGGCCGTGAGGTCGAGCGGCAGCATGCCCGGCGCGTGCGCCCCGTCCACGAGCACCCGGATGCCGCGCGCCGCCAGAGCGGCGGCGATCCCAGCGACCGGGAAGACGAGCGCCGTGGGGCTCGTCACGTGGGCCACCAGCGCGAGCCTCGTGCGCGGTGTGGCCGCCGCCAGGAGGGCCGCCAGCACCTCATCGGGCCCCGCCGTGGGGAACGGCACCCGGGCCACGACCACCCTGGCGCCGTCCCGTGCGGCGGCGGCTCCCAGCGCGTTGAGCGAGGCGTTGTAGACATGATCGTCGGTCAGCAGTTCGTCGCCGGGCCCGAAGCGCAGCGAGCGCAGAACGGTGTTGACGCCGTGCGTCGCGTTGGGCACGAACGCGAGGTCGTCCGGCTCGGCGCCCACGAAGCCACCCAGCACGGCCCGCGCTTCGTCGAGCGCGGGTTCCAGCTCGCGAGCCAGGAAGCGGACGGGTTGTCGCTCCAGACGCTCCCGCCAGGCCTGCTGCGCCTCCATGACGACACGCGGGCACGCCCCGAACGACCCGTGGTTGAGGAAGAGGAGGTCCGGCTCCAGGTCCCAACCCACGACGGTCACGGGCGGCAGTGTGGCCGAGCCCGCGCGCCGCTGCACGTCGTGGGCCACCGGCCGATGTGCCACCATCGGCTCCATGTGCGGACGGTTCACCCAACAACGGCCCACCGCGGAGCTGGCCGAGCTCTTCGACGCGACGCCCGCCCCGCGGGGTGCCACCGGACGGGTGGACGACGCGGGCGGTCACTTCAACGTGGCGCCCACGCAGGATGTGTCCGTCATCGTGCAGCCCGGCTCCGACCGCGCGCGGGTGGTCGACCAGTACCGCTGGGGCCTGGTGCCGTCATGGGCCAGGGACGTCAAGATCGGCAACCGCCTCATCAACGCGCGGGCCGAGACGGTGGCCACCAGCCCCGCCTTCCGCCGCAGCCTCGTCAACAAGCGCTGCATCGTCCCTGCCGACGCGTTCTACGAGTGGCGACGCGTGGACGAGAAGACCCGTCAGCCGTACCTCATCCACCATCCCGACGGCTCGCCGCTGGCCTTCGCCGGGCTGTGGTCGGCCTGGAAGGACGAGGCCAACGACGCCTGGCTGCACTCCTGCACGATCATCACGACCGCTGCCAACGAGGCCATGGCGGCCCTCCACGACCGCATGCCGGTGGTCCTGCCGCACGACGCCTGGGACCGCTGGTTGGACCCGACCTTCTGCGACTCGGCCCTCCTCCAGGCGCTGCTGCACGCCTCGGCGGCCGGCGAGCTTGAGGCCTACCCCGTCTCGACGGCGGTCAACAGCCCGCGCAACAAGGGCGCCGAGCTGGCGCGACCAGTGGCCGGACCCGTCCTTCCGGCGTGAACGGGGGCGTCACGATCGGGGCACCAGGCAGCCCTCCCGACTACCGGGCCATCAGCTTCTGGCTGGAGACCTGCGGCGACGACCTCACGCCCCGGCCACCGCTTGACGGCGACGCCGAGGCCGACGTGGCCATCCTGGGCGCCGGCCTGACCGGGCTGTGGACGGCCTATGAGCTGCAGCGTCGCCAGCCGGGCCTGCGCATCGTCCTCCTGGAGCGCGACATCGCCGGGTTCGGCGCGTCGGGACGGAACGGCAGCTGGTGCGTCCCCGACCTCAACATCAGCCTGCCGATGCTGGCGCGGCGATTCGGCACGAGCGCCGCGCGGGCCACCCAGCAGGCCACCTACGACGCGGTCGACGAGGTCGGCCGCGTCTGTACGGAGGAAGGCCTGGACGGCGGGTACGTGCGGGGCGGGGCGCTCTTCGTGGCCCGCGGCGCCCAGCAGCTGCCGGACCTGCAGGCGAGCTACCAGACCTACGTCCGCTTCGGCTTCGGTGACCGCTACGAGGTCCTCGACGCGGCTCAGACCCGGGCGCGCGTCGACGTCGCGGGCGCCGTGGCCGGCCTGGCCACGGCGGATTCGGCGGTCATCCACCCCGGGCGTCTCGTGCGGAACCTCGCCCGCCTGGTGGAACAGCGCGGCGCAAGGATCCATGAACGCACGGCCGTCACGGCCTACCACGCCCGGGGAGAGGACCCCGCCACGCCCGGCCGGGCGGCCCTGCGCACGGACCATGGCACGGTCCGGGCGGACACGATCGTGCTGGCCGGCGAGGCCTACCTGACCGGCCTGCGCCGCCTGCACCGCCAGCTCATCCCGGTCTACTCGCTGATCGTGCTCAGCGAACCGCTCAGCGAGGCGCAGTGGGCGGCGATCGGCTGGCAGGCGCGCCAGTGCGTCGCCTCGTACCGCCTGAGCATCGACTATCTCGCGCGGACAGAGGACGGCCGCATCCTGTTCGGCGGGCGCGGCGCACCGTACCACTTCGGCTCGGTCATCAAGCCGCGCTTCGACCGGCACGCTCCGACCCACGGGCTGCTGCAGGACATGATGCGAGCGTGGTTCCCGGTGCTCCGCGACATCCGTTTCACGCACGCCTGGGGTGGGCCGCTGGGCATGCCGCGCGACTGGATGCCGGCCATCACCCACGACCGCGCCTCGGGCGTCGCCAGTGCCCGCGGCTACATCGGCCACGGCGTGGCCGCCACCAACATCGCCGGGCGGGCGCTGGCCGACCTCATCACCGGGCGTCCCTCGCCGCTCACCGAGCTGCCCCTCGTCGGTCACCATTCGCGCGACTGGGAGCCGGAACCGCTGCGCTGGCTCGGCGTGCGCTACAGCCAGCAGGCGTTCGCCGGCATCGATGCGCGGGCCGACCGCACCGGCCGCCCCGCCCGGGGACCGAGCCTGGCGCGGTGGCTGGCGCGCCACTGACGAGGAGCATCGGATGCAACTGGACGGCTACACGCCCGACGCGATCGACGCCGCCTACATCGAGGCGACCGCCGCGCCGATCCACCCCGTTTTCGAGGCCATGGAAGCCGCGGCCTGGGCCGTGGAGCCACGCGTCCCTATCCTCGATCGCGCCGCGGCGCGGGTGCTGGGCGTGCTGGCGACGGGCCGGCCGCGGATCGTCGAGGTCGGCACCGCGTTCGGCTACTCGACCCTCTGGATGGCCCTGGCTCAGCCGCCCGGCGGGAGGATCGTGACGATCGACCCAGACACGTCGCGGACGGCCCGGGCGCGCGCCTGGTGGCGCGATGCGGGGGTGTCCGACGAGCAGATCACGGTCATCTCCCGACCGGCCATGGAGGCGTTCGGATCGGACGAGCCCGCGCTCCGGGGGCCGTTCGACCTCGCCTTCATCGATGCGCTGAAGCATGAGTACGCCGCCTACCTGGCCGCCCTCCGACCGCGGCTCGCGCCGCACGCGCTGGTGGCCGTCGACAATGTCCTGTGGAGTGGACGGGTGGCCGGCGAGGTGGCGACCGACGGGCAGACGGCGGCGCTGCGCGACTTCAACGCCGCCGTCCTGGGCGACCCGCACTGGCGCGCCACGATCCTGCCGGTCGGCGACGGGCTGCTGCTGGCCACCCCGCTCTGAGCGGCACCCGTTGCGCCCGGCGCTTGTCGGGCGCGGGCCTGCCCGGTAGCATCACGACTTCCCACCCGCCACGGGGACACCTGTGACCATCCTTCCGTCTGCCCAGGAACCGGATCCGGACGTGCCCGGCGTCGAGGCGCTGGCGCCCCTGCCTGCCCCCGTCGGGCCTGATCGCTGGCACCTGGGCCTGCTGCGGCAGGTCGACTTCCGCCGCCTGTGGATCGGCGAGACCATCAGCCAGTTCGGCACGCAGATCAGCGCCTTCGCCGTGCCCTACACCGCGATCGTCTTCCTCAACGCCGGCGCCGCACAGGTCGGCGCCCTGGCGACCGTCGAATTCCTGCCCTTCCTGCTGTTCACCCTGCCGGCGGGCGCATGGATCGACCGCCTCAGGCGGCGACCGGTCCTCATCGCCGCCGACCTCGGGCGTGTCGCCACCCTTGGCAGCATCCCGCTCGCCTACCTCGTCGGCGTCCTCAGCATCTGGCAGCTCTATGTCGTCGGATTCGCCACTGGGCTGCTGACCGTCTTCTTCGACGGCGCGTACCAGTCGTACCTGCCCGCCCTCGTGGCGGACGACGAGCTGATCGAGGGCAACGCCAAGCTCCAGATCAGCGCGTCGGCGGCACAGGTGACGGGGCAGCCGCTGGCCGGGGCCCTGGTCCAGCTCGTGGCGGCGCCCGTGACGATCTTCATCGACGCGCTGAGTTACCTCTGCTCGGCCTTCTTCGTGCTGCGCATCCAGCGTCCGGAGGCCCTTCTCCCGGCCCGCCCGCCGGCCGGTTCCGCGCCGCAGCGGCTGCGCGGCTTCGCGGCGGAGATCGGGGCCGGCCTGCGGTTCGTGACCCGGCACCGGTTCCTGGCCAACATCGCCCTGTGTACGGGCACGGCCAACCTGTTCGGCAACATCATGTTCACGCTGCTGCTGCTGTACGAGGTCCGTGACCTGGGCCTGACCCCGGGTGTCATCGGCCTGATCGGCTTCTTCGCCGCGCTCGGTGCCCTGCTCGGCGGTTTCACCGCCACGGCGATCGCTGCACGCTTCGGGGTCGGTCGCACGATCATCGCCTCGATCTTCATCGGTGGCATCTTCGCCCTGCTCGTCCCACTCGCCCCGAACGGCCCGCTCGCCCCGGTCTTCATCGCCGTGAGTGGCGCGTTCGGCGGCGGGTCCTCCGTCATCTACAACGTCAACCAGGTGAGCCTGCGGCAGGCCATCACACCCAACGAGCTGATGGGCCGGATGAACGCCACGATGCGCTTCCTCGTGTGGGGCACCATCCCCATCGGCTCCGCCCTCGGCGGCATCCTGGGATCCGCCATCGGCGTCCACGAGACGATCTGGGTCGGCGCGATCCTGGGCTGCTTCGTCTTCCTGTCCGTGCTGCTGTCGCCGGTGCGCAGCCTGCGGCGCATCGAGGACGCGCTGCCCGGCGGCGCCGCCAGCGGTGAGGCGGCCCCGGCCTAGGTTGGGCGGCGCCGCGTGGGTTCCCGGCCGCCGCGGTTCCCGACCGCTGCGTGGGCTCCCGGCCGCTGCGGTTCCCGGCCGCCGGGCGTTCCGCCCAGCCGCTCCTGGCCTTGGGACGTAGCCCCCTTGCGCCAGGCGGCGACACCGACGGACGAGCCGCCATCCCAGCGCCGATCGTTGCGGGTGGCGACACGAACGCCATCGGACTGAGCCATCCACGGCTGTTTCGGCGCCTTGCTCCGTCGTTGCCGCCGCTGGATGCAAGAAGCCGCCAGTGAGCAGCGCCGGGCCCGCGTCATCGAGGCCCGGGACCAGGTTCGGGGACCCGCGAGCGAAGCCGAAGTCACATACGCGGGACGCCCGACTCAACCGCCCAGGGCGGCCTCCGGCACTGGTGTGGCCGGAGGCTCCGCTGCCGCGGACACGAGGCCGCCCGGCAGCACAGGCAGGGGCTTGCCGCCCTCGGCCAGCCAGCAGGCCGCCTGCTGCCCGCCCCCCACGTCGAAGAGAGGCGGTTCCTGGGTGCGGCAGCGGTCGAAGGCCAGCGGGCAGCGCGGGTGGAAGCGGCAGCCCGGCGGCACGTGGGCCGCGTCGGGCGTCTCGCCGACGAGGATCGTCCGTTTGGCGCGGGTGCCGCGGGACGGCGGCTCGGGCGTCGGCGAGACGCTCACCAAAGCGGCCGTGTACGGATGGTGCGGCTGGCCGATGACGGCCGGCGCCGGGCCGATCTCCATGATCTTGCCCAGGTACATCACGGCGATGCGGTCGGCGATGACCCACGCCAGCGACAGGTCGTGGGTGATGAACAGGTAGGTCAGGTTGCGCTCACCGCGCAGGTCCAGCATCAGGTGCAGCAACTCGGTGCGGATGGAGACGTCGAGCATCGAGACCGGCTCGTCGGCCACCACCAGCTCAGGACCCATGACCAGGGCCCCGGCGATGACCACCCGCTGGCGCTGGCCGCCGGACAGCTCGTGGGGGTAGCGGAAGGCGAACTCCCGCGCCGGCCGCAGACCGGCCGACTCGATGGCCTCGAAGACACGTCGCTCCCGGTCCGCCAGCGAGGGGGCCAGGCCGTTGACGACGAGTGGCTCGGCCACGAAGTCGAAGATCGTCTGCTTCGGGTTCAGCGTCTCGTACGGGTCCTGGAAGATCAGCTGGACGCGCCGCCGGTAGGTGCGCAAGGCGCGCACGCCCCACAGCGCGGACACGTCCTGGCCCTCGAAGAAGATGCGCCCCCCGGTCTGGCGGGTGAGCTTCACGATGACGCGCCCCGTCGTGGTCTTGCCCGAACCGGACTCGCCCACCAGGCCCAGGACCTCGCCGGGCCTGATCGTCAGGTCGATCCCGTCGACCGCCCGGACCCACCCGGCCGGCCGGCGCCGGATGGAGTCGAGCAACCCACCGCGGACCGGGAAATGCACCTGGAGCCGCTCCAGGCGGACCAGATCCTCGCTCATGGCGACGGCCGCTCGGCCCGCGCCACGTCGGCCGACGTGACCGCGACCCCGCCGGCCGCCCCCGGCGGGAAGAGGTGGCAGGCCACGCGCACCCCGTCGGCGAAGCCGACCTCGGGTGGCACCTCCGAGCGGCAGACGTCCATCACCGCCGGGCAGCGCGGATGGAACCGGCAACCCGGTGGCGGGTCCCGCAGGTCGGGCGGGCTGCCCGGGATGACCTCCAGGTCGCGCCGATCGGCGTGGATGTTGGGGAAGGCGCCCAGCAGCTTGCGCGTGTAGGGATGCCGTGGCCGCCGGAAGACGACGTCGACCGGCCCCTCCTCGGCGACCTTGCCGGCATACATGATCAGCACCCGGTCGCACGTCTCGGCGATGACCGACAGGTCGTGGGTGATGAGGATGAGCGACAGCCCCAGGTCGCGCCGGAGGCGTTCCAGCAGCTCCAGGATCTGGGCCTGGACCATCACGTCCAGGGCGGTCGTGGGTTCGTCACCGATGACGACCGCCGGGTCGCAGGCCAGGGCCATGGCGATCATGGCCCGCTGGCGCATGCCGCCCGACAGCTCGTGCGGGTAGGCGCGTGCCCGCTTGCGCGGGATGCCCACCAGCTCCAGCAGCTCGCCGGCCCGCTTGAGCGCGGTGGCGTGCGGCTGGTCCAGGCGAACCTCCAGCGGCTCGGCGATCTGCTCGCCGATGCGGCGCACGGGGTTCAGGGCGTTCATGGCGCCCTGGAAGACGATCGAGATCTCGCGCCAGCGGTAGCGCCGCAGCGCCCGTTCCGACTTGGGCACGAGGTCGATGCCGAACAGCTTGACGCTGCCACTGACGATCCTCGCGTTGCCCGGCAGCAGCCGCACCAGCGACAGCGCCGTCGTGGTCTTGCCACAGCCCGACTCGCCGGCCAGGCCCAGGGCCTCGCCGTCGCGCAGCGTGAAGGTCACGCCATCGACCGCCTTGACGTCTTCGCGGCCCAGCCTGAAGTAGGTCCGCAGGTCCTCCACCACGAGCAGCGGCGCGTGCGGGTCGGCCTGCTTGGGCAGCGGCCACTGGCGTCGCCCGGCGATGGTCACCCGCCGGCCCTCACTGGCGCACGCTGAGCTTGGGGTTGAGGATCTCGTCCAGGGCGTTGCCCACGAGGGTGAAGGCCAGCATCACCAGCACGATCGAGACGCCCGGCGCGAACGTGTACCACCAGGCCCCCAGTCCAGGTGCACCCACGGCCTGCGCCGATTCGAGCATCTGGCCCCACGAGGGCTGGGACGGGTCGCCCAGCCCGACGAACGAGAGCGTCGACTCGGTCAGGATGGAGATCGTCACGGTCAGCACCGCGTTGGCCACGATGAGGGCCAGGCAGTTGGGCAGGATGTGGCGCCACATGATGTGGGTCGAGCTGGAGCCGATGACGCGGGCGCGGTCCACGAAGGCCCGTTCCTTGAGCGACAGCGTCTGGGAGCGCAGGATGCGGGCGGTCGAGGCCCAGCTGGTGATGGCGATGATGAGGATGATCACCACCAGCTGGACGCTGACGCCGAAGAAGTCGCCCGAGGCGAGCGGCGTGCCCTTGATGCTGTCGAGCACGATGGGGGCCAGGATCAGGGCCAGGACGAAGGTGGGCAGGATCAGGAAGAAGTCGGTGATGCGCATCAGCACGGTGTCCACCGCCCCGCCGATGTAGCCCGCGGCGATGCCCACCACGGCGCCCAGGAAGATGGTCATGAACGTGGCCACCAGGCCGATCGTGAGTGACGTGCGTGCGCCGTAGACGGTCAGGTTGAGGATGTCGCGGCCCAGCTCGTCGGTGCCCAGCAGGTGGGCCGCGCTGGGACCTACCAGCGTGTCCGCGGTGCCCGCCGTCACGTCCTGGAACGGGCCGGCCAGGAGCCCGGGGAAGAGGGCCATCGTGCCGAAGACGACGAGGACCGCCAGCCCCAGGACCCCGGCTCGCTTGCGACGGTAGCGGCGCCAGAAGGAGCGCCAGCCCGCGACGCGCAGGCGCCAGCGCTCGGCTCGCAACTGACCGGAAGAGAGGGTCGCGCCGGCGGTCGTCATGGCCTCACACCTTGACCCGCGGATCCAGGAAGCCGTAGATGATGTCGGCCAGCAGGTTGGCCAGCACGACGCACACGCTGAGCAGGAGGAAGAGCGCCTGGAGGATGGGGTAGTCCCGCGCTCCGAGGGCATCGACGGTCATCGTGCCCAGCCCCGGCCAGGAGAAGACGTACTCGATGGTCAGCGCGCCGGCCACGATGTAGCCCACGTTGAGGGCGATGATGGTGACCGTCGGCAGCATCGCATTGGGCAGGGCGTGCTCACGCAGGATGCGGCTGCCTTCCAGGCCCTTGGCCCGGGCGGTCGTGATGTAGTCCTCGCCCAGCGTCTCGATGAGCGACGACCGCATGATCAGCGAGTACTCGCCCATGTAGCCCAGCGTGAAGGTGGCCAGCGGCAGCACGAGGTGGCTGCCCACGTCGATGACGTTGTCGATCCAGCTGCTGTAGACGGCCCCGGCGGTGCTCATGCCGAACGACGGGAACCAGCCCAGGCCCGTGGCGAAGACGACCAGCAGGATCATGCCCAGCCAGAACGAGGGCATGGCATAGAGTGCCTGGGACACGGCCGTGCCGGCGTAATCCGGCCAGCGGCCCCGTCGCCAGCCGGCCGCCGCCCCCAGCGCCAGGCCCAGGATGACGGACAGGATCGTCCCCAGCCCGACCAGCAGGACGGTCGGCCAGATCTGCTGCGCGATCACGTCCGAGACCGGCTGCCCCTGGTACTTGATGCTGTAGCCGAAGTCGCCGTGCAATGACGCGACGACGTAGTCCACGAACTGGTCGGGGAACAGCGGCTTGTCCAGGCCCCAGCGCTCACGCAGGGCGGCGATGGAGGCCGCGCTGACGTTGGGATTGTGGCCGATGGCCCGCTCAGGCCCGCCGGGCATGGCCCGGAACAGGAAGAAGTTGACGGCCACGATGAGGGCGATCGTGATCGCCGCCTGCACCAGCTTGCGGGCCAGGTAGCGCCCGCTCATGGCGCCCGGATGCCCATGGGCCGCGCGGTCGTCAGACGCTCAGCCGGCAGCCGGGCCCGTCACTCGTCCTCCTCACCGCCGCCGCGGCGGCCACCCCCGGCGAAGCGCATCCGCGAGTAGACCAGGGCGATGGCGATGATGATCACGAGGGCCCCGCCGCCGAGGATGATGGGCGTCATGTCGCCGGAGGCGGCCGGCGCCGGGGTTGCACTCGGCGTCGGGGTCGGCGTCGCTCCACCGCTGGGTGTCGGGACCGCGCTGGCATTGGCCGTCGGGCTGGGGGTGGGGGCGGTCGCGTCGGTCAGCGTCGTGTAGGTGAACGACCCATAGCCGAACAGCGGCGTCCCGTTGGACGGCGGCTGGTTGGACCAGCCGGTGAAGCGGTCGGTGCGGTAGGCCACGAGGACCGCGTCGTAGTACAGGATGTGGTACGGCGCCTGGTCGTACATGAGCTGCTGCATCTGGTCCATGTACTGCTTGCGCGTCGTGTCGTCGGTCGCCGCGGTCTCTTCCTGGTAGAGCTGGTCGTACTGGGCGTTCGACCACAGGCTGTCGCTGGAGCTGCCGATCTCCGAGGTGGTGAAGATCTTGAGCAGCGACTGCGGATCCGGATCGCCGCCCCAACCCCAGATGAACATGTCGAAGTTCGCCTTCCCGCCGGCCTCGGGCGGCAGCTCCTTCTGGGTCAGGGTGTCGCTGTCGAACTTCTGGATGGTGACGGTGATGCCCAGCTGGCCGAACCACTGCTTGATGAACTGGGCGTCGTTGGCGTAGTCCGAGCTGCCGTTGGAGTCGCTGGGGTAGACCAGGCTCAGGTTGAGCACCTTGCCCTGCTTGTCCAGGCGCTGGCCAGCGTCGTTCTTGACGTAACCCGCCGCGGTCAGTTTCTGGTCGGCCAGGCTGAGGTCGAAGGTGCGGATGTCGTTGGGCTCGGTGTGCCACTTGACGTCGAACGGCGGCACCATGGTGGTGCCCACGGTGCCGTAACCCTTGACGACCTGGGTCACCAGCAGCTGCTTGTCGATGGCATAGCCCAGGGCGTCGCGGAAGGCCGGGTCCTGCAGCGCCAGGGTGGAGGCCCCCCCGCCCGGGATGGGCTTGTCGTAGCAGTTGAAGCCCAGTTCCTCGAAGCCGTTGCCCTCGCCCGCCACGGTCACGATGTTGGGCAGGCCCTTGAGGCTGTTGAATTCGTCGGCGGTGGGCTGGTACGCGTAGTCGATGGCGCCTTGCTTGAGGGCCTGGACCATCGTGTCCGAGCTCTTGAAGATCTGGATGATGACCTCATCGGCGGCGCCGGTCGGGCCCCAGTAATGCGGGTTGCGCACGAAGCGGATGTACTGGCCGACCTTCCACTCGACCGCCTGGTAGGGGCCGCTGCCGACCACCGGCGAGGTCGCTGTCGGCGCATCGGTGAAGGTCGTGCCGGCCGCCTCCTGGCTGACCTTGCCCCAGATGTGCTGCGGCAGGATCGGCACGTACGACTGGAGCAGCCGCGGGTACGGCGCCTTGAGCGTCACCACGACCGTGTTCGCGTCCGGTGCGGCGACGTTGGTGATCCCGGCTTCGGTGAGGTACGGGTCCAGGTAGCCCAGGCCCAGCGGCGGCTTGGGGTTCTTCAGCACGTAGTTCATGGTGAACACGACGTCCGCCGAGGTGGCCGGCTGGCCGTCTGACCAGAGCATTCCCGGGCGCAGGTGGAAGGTGTAGGTCAGGCCGTCCGGTGACACGTCCCAGGAGGCGGCGAAGCCCGGTGCCGGGCCCATGTCCTGACCGAAGTTGACCAGCAGGTCGTAGTTGAGGGTGAACGCCTCGTAGCCCACGATGAGGGCCGTCTGGAAGGGGTTCATCGAGTCCAGGTCCTGCGTGGTCCCGAGGCGCAGGATGAGGGGCGACGTGGCGCCTCGCGCCGGCGCGACCCCGAGCGGGGCGAAGGCGGCGAGGGCCAGCGCGAGCGACGCGACGAGACTCAGGGCACGGCGACGGGGCATCCTCTCCTCCTCAGGCGGGTCTCCCGGGACGGGCGGCAGCGTGGCATACCGCATCGTGCGGGTCAACGTGCGAATCGCGTGCTTCCGGAGCCCTCAGACCATGAAGTTCGTGGCCGGGCGCGACTCCCGCAGGATGGGGCGGTCGATGGCGAACGGCGCCAGCTCGGCGTCCGTGCGGCCGTCCGCCACCAGCTCGGCCGCGACCCGGCCCAGGTACGAGGCGAACTTGAAGGCGTGGGCGGCGCCCAGCATGACCAGCACGTGGGGCGCGCCCGGCAGCTGGTCCAGCACGAAGTCGCGGTCCGGCGTCAACGTGTACAGGCAGGTCCGCGTGCGGATGGGCGGCCCCAGCGCGGCCGGCAGGTGCGCCGCCAGGAAGTCCCGGACTCGCGCGTACGCCGCCTCGTCCGGCGCGAAGTCGCGCGTGGCCGTCGTCACGACGCGGCCGCCCACGTCCTGGCCAACCTTGGGTCCCGCCTCGCCGAAGACGGGCAAGCCGTAGAACGACGGATCGTCCATCCAGATCCAGACGGGGAAGCGCTGCGGGGTGAAGAGGGCGGGGTCGGGGCAGGCGAAGTAGGTCACCTGCTCCTGCGTGACGGTCAGCGGCAGGTCCACGCCGAGCGGCCGGAGGAGGTCCGCGGTCCATGCGTCGGTCGCCAGCACCACGTCCTGGGCGCGCAGGCTCGCCTCGCCGGCGAGCTCCACCTCGATCGTGCCGTCGGCCTGCGGCAGGACGGCCGTCACCCGCTGGTGCTCGCGGAGCAGCGCCCCATGCTCCCGGGCAAGGCGCTGATGGGCGGCATTGCCGCGCGCCGCCGCGACGAGGCCGCCGTCCGCTTGGAAGATGGCCCGTGTGCCAGCGTCAAGGCGGAAGACCGGCCAGCGGCGCCTCACCTCGTGCGCATCGAGCTCCTCGAACGGCACGCCGACCGCGGCCAGGCTGGCCTGGTAGTCGGACATGGGGATGGCCGCACCCGGCGGCCACAGGTCCAGGCCGCCCGTACGGATGACGAGCGTCTCGCTCGACTCGGCCTCCACCGTTCGCCAGGCGTCGTAGGCACCGAGCGCCAGGCGCACGTACGCCGCCGTGTGGTAGCTGTAGCGGATGATCCTGCTGTGGTCCTGGCTTGCGCCGTTGGCATGGCCCAGCTCGAACTGTTCCAGGCCCAGCACGTCCGGGCCGAACCGGCGAGCCAGCCAGTAGGCCGCGCCGCTGCCGATCCCGCCCAGGCCGACGACGATGACGCGCCAGTCGCGCCTCACACCCGGTCCTGGTGGCCGTAGTACTCGTAGGCCGACATGGGCTTGCCGTAGTCGACCCGCCAGGCGCGGTCCTCCGGCGGCAGCTTGCCCAGGGCCCGAGCCATCTCGCGGACATGGACCGCCACCGATCCGCAGCACGAACCGATGTAGTCGGCGCCCGCCTCGCGGGCGTCCCGGGCGAAGCGGCCCATCTCGGCCCGCGTGAGCTGGTAGGGATCCAGGCCCACCGGGAATGCGGGCAGGGCCGTGAAGTCGGGTGCCTCGTCGGTCGTGCGGTAGGCCACCGGCTGGGCCGCCAGGTGGTGGCCCGGCACGGCCGCCCGCATCTCCGCCAGCAGCGGCAGGGTCTGCGCCGGGCCGCGCAGGCAGTTGAGGCCCACGATGTCGACGCCCGCATCCGCCAGCTTCCTGGCGCAGGATGCCGCGTCGTCCCCCTCGTAGGCGTGTGGCGCCTGCTCGAAGGCCATCGTGATCATCACCGGCAGCCCGGTCGCGCGGGCCCGCTCGGCTGCCAGGAGCGCCTCACCCAGCCAGGTGAACGTCTCGCCGATGACGAAGTCGATGCCCTCATCCACCTGCACCTGCAACTGCTGGTCGAAGAGCGCGCGGACCCGGTCCGGGGAGGCCCCGTCGGCCGGGTCGTAGGCCCAGGTCAAAGCCAGGTTGCCGGCCACGAGCGCGTCGCCCTCGTCGGCGACCTGCCGGGCGATGCGGACCGCGGCGCGGTTCAGTTCGTCCACCTGGCCGGCCAGGCCCACGGTGGCCAGCTTCTCCTCGCTGGCGTAGAAGGTCAGCGCCTGGAGGACCTCCGCCCCGGCCAGGAGGAACTCGCGGTGCAGCTCGGCGAGGGCCTCCGGATGGGTCAGGCTGACCTCCGGCGTGAAGGGTCCGGCCCGCACGTAGCCGCGCTTCTCCAGCTCCAGCAGGTACCCGCCATCGCCGAGGACAGGGCCCTCTGCCAGCCGCTCAAGGATGCCCTTCGTCACGCGCCCTCCTGTCCCAGCCCGCTCCTGCCCGTCCCACCCCGGCGAAAGGGTAGTCGCGCGGCCGGTCGCGCGGCGCGCCTCAGAGCAGGTCGCGCGGGATCGCCTCCGACCAGCGGCCCTCGTGGACGCGGCGCCCGTCCTCGTCCGCGTCCAGCGCGATCGTCAGGCGGATCGCCCCTTCGTCGGCGGTCAAGCGGATGGACCCCCGCGCCTCGACCGTCGGCCCGTCCGGGTAGACGATGCGGTACGTCACCGCGCCCTCGGCCACGCAGCTGTCCGGGCGGGCCGGGTGGAGCGCCACCCGGTAGCGTGCCTCCCCGTGCCACTCCAGGCCGCCGCGCTCGGGAAACCGCGTCGCCTCGTACGCCTCGCTGGCGATGGCGACGGTGCCGTCGGGCGCCTGCGCCACCGACCAGGCCGGCGAACGCGCCGGGAGATCGATCGAGACGGGCAGGCCGGTCGGGTCGGGCTCATCAGGTGGCTCGGCGATGGGGTGCGGGTCGGGAAGCATGCCGCGCGCCGGCGGCAGCTCCAAAACCGCTGGACGTTCCGCGTCGTGGTGGACGGTGAGCGTGAAGCGGTGCGGCGCAGGCCATGCCATCGGCCAGGCGGCACCGGCGATGGCGACGCGCAGGCGGTGGCCGGCGCGCACGGTCGCGGAGGCCGTGGCGAGACGCACGGCGACGGGCACGACCTCCCGGGGCACGAGCGCCGCAGGGTGATCATGGCCCGCGCGGTGGGTCAGGTTCAGCGCGCCCCGCGCGATGAGCGCGGACGTCCCGTCCGGCGCGACGTCGCACAATCGGACCGCGACCTGGGCCACCGGCTGGTCGGCGCTGACGAGCAGGCGGACGCGCGCCCGTCCGACGATGACGAGGTCCTCCACCAGCGGCGGCGAGGTGTAGCACAGCGAGGCCGCATCGTCGTCGCGCTGGTCGCCCGGCACGCCCTGCGGTGAGCCGCTGCCGCACCAGAACGGTGCTCCCCGGCCGAGCGTCAGCGGGCCGTGCCAGGCGGCGGTCCCATCAGGTGCCGCCGCACCTTCGCCGGGCCCGGCAAGCGCCTCGCCGGGCCCCAGGGCCATGAGCGCCGCCGGCGAGTCGAGCGGCCAGCGGTCGGCCACCCACCAGCGGCCGGCGATGCGCTCCGGGAAGGGCTCGACCGGCACCGGATCCTGCACGTAGACGCGCAGCATCGGCTCCTCGTCAGCACCGTTGCGCTCACCGCGCAGCCAGCGGTCCCACCAGCGATCCATCTCGCCCAGCCCGTCGACCGACGGCGCGGGCCACCCCGTGTGCGGCCACCTGTGGCCCCACGGGCCGATGAGGCCGCGGCGCGGTCCGCCTGCGCGCTCCAGCACCGCAAGCACGGCGTCCCGGTAGGCGTCGTGCAGGCCGCCGATGGCGAGGACGGGAGTCGTCACGGCGGCCCAGTCGTCGCACGCCGACCCATGCCGCCAGTACGCGTCGCGGCGCTGATGGTGGAGCCACGTCAGGGGCCACTGCGGGGTGGCGCGCAGTCGCGCCAGCCAGGCGTCCCGCCACCCCGGCCCGAACCGTTCAGGATCCGGCGGCAGGGCGTTCTCGGCGACCATCTCGGTCGGCCAGTAGACCGACTCGCCGACGTGGAGCGTGCCGCCGTAGTAGTGCACGTCGGTCGTGTAGCGGTCGTGGCTGAAGTGGACCGGCACGATGGCCCGCAGTTCGGGCGGTCGCCGCATGGCCGCCTGGAGCGCGCTGAAGCCGCCCCAGCTGATGCCGAACATGCCGGCCGCACCGGTGCACCACGGCTGGGCCGCCAGCCAGCCCAGCACCTGGAGGTTGTCCCGGATCTCGCGCTCGGTGTACTCGTCCTCCGCGATGCCCCCGGACGAGCCGCTGCCGCGTACATCCAGGCGCACGCTGGCGTAGCCGCGCGACGCGAAGTGGCCGTGCAGCTGCCGGTCGCGCGAGAGGGTCCAGTCGTCCTTGCGGTAGGGGATCGACTCCAGGAGGGCCGGGAACGGACCGTCGCCCGGCGCGTCCGGGAGGTAGATGGTGGCGCCCAGATGGACCCCGTCGTCCATGGGGATCCACGCATGGCCGATGACGCGGACGGGGTAGCGCCGCTCAGCCACCCGCCACCGCGGGCAGGACGTGGACCGTGGAGCCACCCGGGACGGGTGTGGCGAACATGGCCGGCTCGCCGTCGACGTAGACGTTGATGAACGGCCGGAGAGCCGCTCCCGACTCGCAAAGGCGATCGCGCACGCCCGGCCAGCGGGCGTCGAGGACGGCGATCAGGTCGCCCACGGTCGGCGGATCGCCGTCCAGCGTCAGGCGGTGGGGCATGCCGGGGAAGAGCGCCGCCAGCGAGCGCGGCAGCACCACGTCCGTCATGGCGATGACCGGCTCAGGCGTCGACGAGGACGGCTTCGACCGACGAGATCGGCGGCAGGAAGTCGAGCGCCAGGCGCCACGACGCGCCCTCGTCCGCGCTGGCGAACAGCTGGCCCGCGCTGGTGCCCACATACAGGCCGAAGGGATCGAGCGTGTCCCGCGCCATCGCGTCGCGCAGCACGCCCAGGTAGGCGTCGCGCTGCGGCAGGCCGTTGCGGAGCGCCTGCCACGTGGCCCCGCGATCGGCCGTCCGCCATACGGCCATCCGGGCCTCAGGCATGAAGCGGCCCCGGTCGTCGCCGTTGAGCGGCACGGTGAAGAACGTGTCGCCGTCGACGGGGCTGGTCACGAGCGGGAAGCCGAAGGTGGAAGGCAAGCCCTCGTCGAGGCAGATCCAGGTGCGGCCCGCGTCATCGCTGCGGTAGGTACCGCAATGGTTCTGCTGGTACAACCGCTCCGGGTCGCCGGTGGCCAGGGCCATCTTGTGGACGCACTGCCCCGTCTCCGGCGCCGGACCGGGCAGGAAGTCGGCCCGCACGCCCTTGTTGCGTGCCTCCCACGTCAGGCCACCGTCCTCCGTGGCGAAGCAGCCGACGGCGGAGATGGCGACCCACATGCGCTGCGGATCGTCGGGGTGAGGCAGGATCGTGTGGAGGATCAGGCCGCCGTTGCCGGGCTGCCACGAGGCCCGCGACGGGTGCTCGGTGAGGCCCTTGATGTGCTGCCACGTCCGACCGCCGTCATCGGAGCGGAACAGGCCGGCCGGCTCCACGCCCGCGTAGAGGGCGCCGTTGGCAGGCGTGACGTGCCACACCGCCCGCATCGCCGGCCCCTCCTCGCCGTAGGTCAGCCCCTCGCTCGAGTGGGTCCAGGTGGCACCCAGGTCCTCGCTGCGCCACACGGCCTGCCCGTACCAGGGGCTGCCGGCTGCGGCGAGCAGGGCGCCATCCATGGGGTCCAGCGTCATGTGCTGGACCGGCCACCCGTTGCAGAAGGGGCCGTGCACGGCGAACGAGCTGCGATCGGCCGACGGTTCCAGCACGAAGGCGCCCTTGCGGGTGCCCACCAGGACGAGCAGACGCTGGGCCACGATCATCTCCCCATGTCGTCGCGATGCCGCGGCTCTCACACCCGCCGGCAGGCACCTGGGGTCGATTCTACCGGGGCGACGCGAGGCTGGTCCCTGCCGCCACGCCCCGCCCGGTGCGGAGGCCCTAGTTCAGGCGGGGGCCCTCACCGCGGCGCTTCTCCACCTCGCCGAGCGCCGACCGCAGGTCCTCGATCCACTCGCTGGCGTGCTCGCCGACGAGCTTGACGCACCACGCCAGGGCCTCGCTGCGGCTGTGGGCAACGCCGGCCGCGACCAGCGTGTCCAGCGTCTGCCGCTCGGGCTGGCGAAGCCGCGTCATCACCGGCGCGCCCAGCGTCGTGAAGAGATGCTCCTCCCCGTTGACGCTGACGCCCCACGAGACGGTGCGGCGGAAACGGTGCTGCGCCGCCTCCGCGATCTCCATCCGCGCCCCGCGGGTCTCCTCGCGGAACGCCTCGACCCGTGACGACATCGCGGCCGCCCGCGTCACCTCGCTGGCGTCCTTGGCCAGCTCCGGGGCCGCGATCGGGCCCACGATGAGGATCTCATCGCGATCGACCCGCACCTCCGGAGCCCCCGTGAACCAGTCACCGGGCAGCCGTCCGACCAGCCACCCGACCAGCTCGTCCTTGTCCATGTCCATCCACTCCTGCGCCAGGCGTCGGCGCGGTACTCTCGCTTCCTGGTCCGGGCCCCGGCGGGGGGCCAGGGATTGATTACTGGATTACACAGTAACACAGACACCGATCGGAGCACGGATGGAGCGGTTCGACTTCGTGATCGTGGGCGCGGGCCCCGCCGGCGAGGCTGCGGCCAACCTTGCCCTCGAACGCGGCCAGACGGTGGCCGTGGTCGAGCGGTACCTCGCCGGCGGCGCATGCCCCTTCTGGGCCTGCATGCCCTCCAAGACGCTGCTCCACGCTGCAGCCGTCCACGCCGTCGGGGATACCTATCCGTGGCGCCGGGCGTCGGCGCGTCGCGATTACATGATCAACCGCGAGCCGCCCCGCACGGCTCCCGACGACAGCGGCCACGTCCACGCGTTGGAGATGGCCGGGGCGACCGTGATCCGGGGGAACGCCCGGCTGACCGGTCGGGGCGCCATCTCAGTGGAGCGGCCGGACGGTGGTACACGGATGCTCACCGCTCGCGATGTCGTCCTGGCCGTCGGTTCGACCACCCGCGACCCAGGCATCGAAGGCCTGGCGGCCACGGATCCCTGGACCAACGTGGAGCTCACCGCCACCCGGGAGCTGCCGCGGAGCCTGCTCATCATGGGCGGCGGCCCGACCGGGGTGGAGCTGGGCCAGGTCTTCGCACGGTACGGCGTGCCGGTGACGATCGTCGAGTCCAACCCCCGCCTCCTGGCACGCGACCACCCCCGCAACTCGGCCGCCGTCCAGGCCGGCCTCGAGCGTGACGGCGTCAAGGTCCGCACCGGCGTCCGCGCGACCCGGGCCGTCAAAGGCGGCGGGGCGGACGGCGCCCATCGCGTCGAGCTGGGGGACGGCACGGCGGTGGAAGGCCACCGCATCCTGGTCGCCATCGGGCGGGCCTTCCCTCTCGCCGACCTGCACCTGGACACGGTCGGCCTGGATCCCACCACGCTCAAGCCGGATGGCCGCCTCCGCATCGCCGACGGCCTGTGGCTGGTGGGCGACCCGGCGGGCCCCGAGTTGCACACCCACATCAGCCACTACCAGGGCGAGATGGCCGTCCGGATGGCCCTGGGCGACGACGTCCGACCCGACTACACGGCCATCCCACGCTGCACGTACACCGATCCCGAAGCCGCCTTCACGGGGCTCACGCTCGACCAGGCCACGGCGAGCGGGCTGGACGCCCTCGAGTTCACCCAGCCCATCGCGACGACGGCCAAGGGCTATGTGTCGGAGACTGAATTCGGGCATGTCTCGATCATCGTCGACCGGGCCGCGCGCACCCTCGTGGGCGCCGCGATCGCGGGTCCGCCGGGCAGCACCGAGGCGATCCACGAGGCCGTCCTCGCGGTCAAGACGCACGTGCCGCTGGCGGTCCTGGCCGACACGATCCACGCCTTCCCGACGACGGCCCGGGTGATGGGCACGCTGTTCGGGCAGGCTGCGAAGGCCGTCGCATGAGCAGCGCCGGCGAGCCCGAACGCGGTCACGGCCTGGCCGCGTGCGCCTGGTCGGCTGACCGGCTGGACCTCTTCTGGGTCGGCGACGACGGGCGGCTTCGTCACTCGTGGTGGGACGGCCGTGCCTGGTCTCCGGCGGAGGACCTGGGCGGCACGCTCGCCTCCGCGCCGGCGGTCACGACCTGGGCCCCGGACCGGATGGAGGTCTTCGCGGTGTTCCCCGACGGCGAGCTCTGGGACCGCTACTGGGACGGCGAGCGGTGGCACGCCTGGGAGTCGCTCGGCGGGCAGCTGACCGGTGAGCCAGCCGCGAGCAGCGCCGGCCCTGACCGCCTGGACGTCTTCGCTACCGGCCTGGACGGCCGGACGTGGCATCGCTGGTGGGACGGCGCGCAATGGGTCCCCTGGGAGACCTCAGCTCGCTGAGGCGCGGCGCGGCAGCGTCACCACGGGCCCGTCGTCAGGCGGCGGCGGAGCCTGGCCGGCCGTAAGGGCCGCGAGACGCCGATCGATCGACTGGAGCAGCTCCTCCAGGTCCAGGCCGCCATCCGGGCCACCCCGGGCCACGGCACTCGCCGCGGCGGCCAGGCGGGCCCGCGCGCCACGCAGATTCTTGACCTCGCCTACCGGATTGCCGCGCACGGCGTGGACGTCCGAGGCGGCGAGCTTGATGAGCCCCTGGTAGAGGTCGCGCTCCGGCATGACCGCAGTGCCCATCCACGCCGGCTCCAGCAGCTCATGGGCCAGGAAGGCGTCGCCGCGGTCATAGGCCGCGAGGAAGGCGGCCAGGGCGGACCGCCGTGCGCGCGCCGGCAGCGGCCGATACGCCTTGGCCCGATCGCCCTGCAGGACCGTGCGCCCGCGCGCTGGCATGCGCCGCAGCGTACAGCAGGAGCCCGGCCCGCCTGAGCGGACCGGGCTCCCGGATGCGGCGCGAGGTCGCCGCCTGGTGGCCGGGCCCCCGCCCGGCGGATGGGACTACTTCAGCGCGGCGATGACGGCCTTGGCCTCGTTGCGGGCGGCGACCAGCTCGTCGTGCGCCGACTTCTCGCTGGCCCGCGCGCCGTTGAGGATGGGCGCGGCGGTGCCGTCGTTCCAATCGGGCGGCGTGAGCGCCAGGATCTTGCCGGACAGTCCGGCCAGCTGACCTTGCGCGTCGCCGATGTCCGTGTCCATGGCCGCCAGGGCAGCCTTGGCCGCCGTGACGTCACGGCCCTGCGACTGAGCGAACGTGATCAGGTCCTGGAGCCGGCCGGCGAGGCTCGTCAGGCGGTCGCTGGCGGCCGTCTCGGCGTCGGCGCCGCGGGTCAGGTGGACCTGCGGGACGACCAGCAGGTAGACCCGGTAGTCGGTGGCGATCTTGGGCAGGTCGGTCTTGAGGGCGTCCAACGTCGTGTCGGCGTCGATGGTCGCCTTGAGGCCCTGCAGGCCGGTGCGCGTGCTGCCGATCTCGTTCTCCAGCGCCGTGCGATCAGCCGAGGTCAGGAACGGCGCCACGATGACGGCGCCCTGCAGACGATCAAGGGTGACGTAGCGCCGGTTGATCTCGCAGTTGCCAAGCGCGATGAAGTTGGGGACCGAGGGGTTCGCTTTGGCCGCAGCCCGTTGCGCGGCGCAGACGGTGTCCGGCTTGAAGGTCGGCGCCGTCGCGACCGGAGCCGGCGAGGCGGCGAAGACGCTGCTCGTCAGCGTGAGGGCGGCAAGCCCGCCGACGGCGACTGCGGTCGCCTTCGAGCGGAGGGTCTGGACGTTGATCACGGGATCGCTCCTTCATCCTGGCCGCTCTGGCCTGCGTCGTCGCTTGCGGCGGCGTTCGCGGCATCGAGGGCCTGGTTGGCTTGCTGGAGCATCTGCTCCAGCTGGGCCTCGGTGGCGGCCGACAGGCCGCTCGAGGCGTTGGACGATGAGCCGGCGCCGGCGCTGCCGCCGGTCCCACCGCCGGCCGCAAGGGCCGTCGAGGTCGGCTGCGACGTGGCAGCCGGCGGGACGGCGGAGCCGTCCGGCAGGACCGACCAGTCGGGAGCCGCGGTGGCAGGCCACGTCGGGACCGTCACGCCGGCCGCCGCCCCCGCGTCGCCGACCGGCCCCGAGCCTGCCGAGCCACCGCAGGCGGCCAGCACGACCGCCGCCGTGACCAGGCACGCCGCGAGGCGGACCGGTCGCAGGTTCTGGTTCGACACGTTCACCTCCTGGTCAGGGGTTGACGCATCGAAGGTTCATCCCGCCACGTCAGCGCATCGACCGCACCGCGTAAGGCCCTCGTAAGCGCCGGGTGCGACGCTAGACTGGGTTTCGATGGCCAGGCCGCTCACCGGCAGCGCACTCCGCGACCAGCTCCGCGTGTCGCCCGGCGCCAAGGTGCGGCTCGCGGGGCACGACCCGACAGAGACATTCGGGCACACCAAGGACGAGGCGGGGCCGGTCATCCAGGCGGGCCTGGACCGCTTGACCGCGCTCCAGGAGCGCATCTGGGCGGAGGGCAAGCGCGCCATCCTCATCGTCCTGCAGGGCGTCGACACGGCCGGCAAGGACGGGGCGGTCAGCCACGTCATGTCGGCGTTCAACCCGCAGGGCTGCACCGTGACGAGCTTCAAGGTCCCGACCGCGGAGGAGATGGCCCACGACTACCTGTGGCGGGTGCATCGGGTCGCTCCCGGCCGCGGCACGATCGGCATCTTCAACCGCTCGCATTACGAGGACGTCCTGGTGGTGCGCGTGCACGACCTCGTGCCGCGCGCCGTCTGGCGCCGGCGCTATGGGGAGATCAACGACTTCGAGGCCCTCCTCGCCGACAACGGCGCCACGATCATCAAGTTCTTCCTGCACATCTCGCCGGACGAGCAGCGCCGCCGCCTGCAGGCCCGCCTGGACGACCCGACCAAGGTCTGGAAGTTCCAGAAGGGCGACCTCGCCGAACGCAAGCTGTGGCCGGCCTACCAGGCCGCCTACGAGGACGCGCTCTCACGCTGCTCCACCAAGGCCGCGCCGTGGTACATCATCCCGGCCGACCACAAGTGGTTCCGCGACCTGGCCGTGGCCGAGGTCGTGGGCCAGACGCTGGCTGATCTGAAGCCGCGCTACCCGGTCGCCGCCCCTGACCTCGCCGGTCTCAGGGTGGAGTGACCGTCGGGGCGCGCGTCCCGAGTCGGCCGGTGGTCCCGGGGCCGGTCGGCCGAACGGACTGAACCGGCACGCTAGCCCGCGCGCCATCCCCATGCCGGGTTGCCTGGGAGGCAAACAAGCGACCGGGGCACGAGCCCGGACCCCCGAACGGGCCGCTGGCGCGCTTCGAGGGCCCGTTGATGCCCCTGAGGACCCGATTCGCGGCGTGCTGATGCACCGCAAGGCGTCAGCAGGGCCATCCGGACCGGGGCCCCCGGGGCGAACCTGTCCGTTGCTTGCCTGGAGGGCAATGATGCCCCCAGCACGCCCCCGCCGGCGGCCTACCATGAGCGCGTGCCCAGGTTGACCGGCTCGTGGACCGCCGGCCGTCGTCGAGCCACCGTGACCGTGGCCTCGGCGGCCCTGTCACTCGCCGTGGCGACCGCCCTGGTCGCGTGGCTCCAGGGCGCGCCCCTCCACGCCCCGAATGCCTCCGCCCTGTACCTCGTGGCGGTCGTGGCGGTGGCCATCCTGGGGGGCACGTGGGCGGCGGTGGCCTGCTCCGTGGCCGCCTTCCTGCTCTACGACTTCCTGTTCATCCAGCCGCTCTACACCTTCACCGTCGGCGAACCGGGCGAGTGGCTCAACCTCGTGCTGTTCCTGGTCGTCGCCGTCGCCATCGGACAGCTGGCGGCCCTCCAGGCGGAGCGCGCGGCGGATGCCGCGCGGCGGGCCCGGGAATCACAGGCTCTCTTCCACATCAGCCGTACCCTGGCCACGACCGACCAGGTCGCCGCGGCGGCACCCGCCGTGTTGGCAGGGCTGGTCAGCGACGCGGGCCTGGACCGCGCGTGGCTGAGCACGCTCGACGGGGCCCGCGAGCGGGTGGTCGCCGATTCCGCCGCGGGCTCGGCCCCGCCGGTGTCAGCCATGGCCTCCACGCTCACGCGCCGCCCCGGGGACGAGCCGGCGCGATGGGTCCGGGCCCACCTGTCGCCCGGGGCTGCCGCACCGCACCCGAGCCCCGCCTGTCTCTACCGCGTGGCGGTGCTGGCCGACGGCAAGCCCGCCGGCTACCTGTGGGGGGCGCGGGCGCGCGAGGCAGGCGATCCGTCGCGCGAGGAGACGCGGCTCCTGGCCCTCGCCGCGGACCAGCTCGGCCTCGCCCTCAACCGGGAGGCCCTGGCCCGCGAGGCGACGGCAGCTGAGGTGGCCAAGCAGAGCGAGGCCCTCAAGACGGCCCTGCTGGACTCCGTGTCGCACGACCTGCGGACGCCGCTGGCGACGATCCGCGCCGCGGCCGGCGCGCTGTTGGATCCTGCCCTGGAGTGGAGCGCGGAGCAGCGCCAGCAGACCGCCCAGACCATCGACAACGAGGCCCAGCGGCTGGATCGCATCGTCCACAACGTCCTGGACATGAGCCGCCTGGAGGCCGGCGTGCTGCGCCCGGAGCTGGAGGTGCTGCCGGTCGACGAGGTCGTGCGGCCGGTCGTCGAACGGCTGGCCGGGCTCCTGGACTCGCGCCTCACGGTCACCATCCCGGACGACCTGCCGCCCGTGCTGGTAGACGCGGTGTACCTGGACGAGGCCCTCACGAACCTGCTGGAGAACGCGGTCCACCATGGCGGCCCGGACGTGCCGGTCGCGGTGACCGGCAGGCTCGGCGATCCGGGGCGCGTCACGCTCACGGTAGAGGACGGCGGCCCCGGGGTCCCTCCGGAGGCGCTGCCGCGCCTGTTCGAGAAGTTCTACCGGGTGCGGCAGAAGGGCGGGCCATCGCGACGGGGACTGGGCATCGGCCTCAGCGTGGTCAAGGGCATGGTGGAGGCCATGGGCGGCCACGTCGTCGCGGCGTCGAGTCCGCTCGGCGGGCTGGCGGTCACGCTCGACCTGCCCGCGGCCGCCCTTCCGCCCGACGAGCCACGGTCACCCACGGAGGCCCGCTCGTGACGGCCGACCACCGCCCCGGCGGTGCGGCCCTCCTCATCGTCGACGATGACGCCCCCACGCGGCACCTGATCCAGTCCTACCTGGAGGCCCACGGCTACCAGGTCGCCGAGGCCGGCTCCGCACGGGAGGCCCTGCGGGCCTG
Source organism: Candidatus Sulfotelmatobacter sp. (assembly GCA_035622975.1). Lineage (GTDB taxonomy): Bacteria > Chloroflexota > Limnocylindria > Limnocylindrales > CSP1-4 > DASPUH01. The sequence continues at coordinate 7,286 of DASPUH010000147.1, read as the reverse complement.
GGATGCCCGCCGTCCGGACCTCATAGTGCTGGACCTGGGCCTGCCGGACGCCGACGGCCAGGCCGTCATCCGGCGCGTGCGGCGCGACGCCACGACGCCCATCCTGGTGCTATCCGCCCGCGGTGGGGAGGCCGACAAGGTCCGGGCCCTGGAGGCCGGCGCCGACGACTACGTGACCAAGCCGTTCGGGTCGGCCGAGCTCCGCGCCCGCGTCGCCGCCCTCCTGCGCCGCGCCGCCGGTCCGGCCGCCGACGCCGAGGGCCGCCTGGTGAGCGGTCCCATCGAGCTCGACCTGGGCCGTCACGCGGTGACAGTGGCCGGCCGGCCGGTGGCGCTGACGCCGCGCGAGTACGAGCTGCTCAAGGTGATGCTCAGCCAGCCGGGCCGCCTCTTGACGCGGGGCCGGCTCCTGCGGGCCGTGTGGGGCACGGCCTATTCGGACGAGTCGCACTACCTGCACGTCTACGTCAGCCGCCTGCGACGCAAGCTGGCCGCGGCCGACCCGACGGGCGAGGCCGGTGACCTCATCCAGGCCGAACCGGGCGTGGGCTACCGGTTCCGCGAGACGCCGCGAGCGGAGGCTGGTCCGGGCTGACGCCGAGTTGAGTGATCGTTGACCGTCAGCGGGGGCCACGACGGCCGTTCCCTCTTGGGCCCGACGCAGAAGCTGGCGGATGACAACGTCCCGTTCGACGGGGCGACCACCCGCACGGAGGACCACACCTTCTCATCCATGAGCAAGATCCTTGTCGCCTACGACGGCGGCGAAGTCGGCCAGGAAGTCATCGCGACGGCGGCCCGGCTGGCCCGCGCCACGAATGCCGAAGTCGGCGTCATCAGCGTCGTCCCGCTCGTTCCCCTGCGGGGCGGAGAAACCGTGAACCCGTGGGATGACCAGAGCGTCCATCGGGACCAGTTGGCCGAAGCCAAGTCGCAGCTCGAGGCGCGGGGCATCCGGCCCCGCCTGATCCAGAAGACCGGCCATCCCGCCCGGCTCGTCGAGTCGATCGCGGAGAGCGAGGGGTACGACACGATCGTGGTCGGTCGCCCCGCCCCCGGCCGTGGCCTGGCCCGGCTGCTCCGGGGCAGCGTCGGCTGGCACATCGTGGAGCACGCCCGGGCGACCGTCATCGTCACTCCCTGAACCGGCGGACGCGGCCCGGGTGAACCCTCCTCCCGGTCCCGCTCGATCCGCCTCGACGGCCTGCCCCGTCGAGATGACGCCACCCGGCGACGGGTGGCGTCATCGGTTTCTCCGGCGCCCGCCGGGCCGCTCAGGGCGTGGTGTGGCCGGCCAGCATCGCCAGGTGCTCGGCGATCGGTCCCAGGGCCAGCGCGGCCAGATAGGACAGCGCGCCGACGATGATGATCGTCCCGCCCAGGAAGGCGCCGAACATGGCCGACCCGGTGGGCAGCGTTCCCAGCGACCGCGGGACCTGCCGTTTGGGGCCCATCGACCCGGCGATGGCCAGCATCGGGATGAGGGTGCCGAAGCGTCCGGCCAGCATGGCGAACGACCCTACGACGTTGTAGAAGACCGTGTCCCCGGTGAAGCTGGCGAAGGCCGAGCCGTTGTTGCCGTTCATGGACGCGAACGCGTAGAGGACCTCGGAGAAGCCGTGGGGCGGAGGGTTGGCCGGGCCGGCCTGGCCGGCCGGCACGCTGACCGACAGGCTCACCAGTCCGAGGACGGCGATGGCCGGCACCAGGACGGCCAGCACGAGCATGCGCATCTCATAGCTCTCGACGCGCTTGCCCAGGTATTCGGGCGTCCGCCCCACCATCAGGCCGCCCAGGAACACCGACAGGATGACGTACACGAGGATTCCCGTGATGCCGCTGCCGACGCCCCCGGGGGCCACCTCGCCGGTGAGCATGAGGGCCATCGCGATGCCCCCCGACGCTGGGCTCAGGCTGGCGTAGGTCACCGGGGGCGCCCCGGTCGTGGTGGCCGCCATCTGCGCCGCCGACAGGCCGCCGACCTCGGCGCCGATGCGGACCTCCTTGCCTTCCATGTTGCCCGCGGCGACCTGGTCGACCGAGGCGGGTAGGCGCGGGTTGCCGGCTCCCTCCAGGGCCATCGCCCCCAGCGACGCCGCCACGAGGATGCTGGCCATCACGGCGAACAGCACCCAGCCCTGGCGAGCGTCCTTCACGTAGCGGCCGAACGTATAGGTGAGGGCGAAGGGGATCAGCAGGTTGAGGACCAGGTCCAGCCAGTCGGACAGGCCGGTCGGGTTGAGGTAGGGGTGTGCGCCGTTGGCGTTCAGGTACCCGCCCCCGTTGGACCCCAGGGTCTTGATCACGTCCTGGGACGCGATGGGGCCGAGGATCAGGGTCTGGCTGGCGCCCTGCAGGGTGGTCACGGTCTGCGGGCCGGCCAGCGTCTCCGGCACCCCCTGCGCCACCAGGAGCACGGCCCCCACGAACGAGATCGGCAGGAGCACGTAGAGCGTCGCCCGGGTCAGGTCGACCCAGAAGTTGCCCAGCAGGTGCAGCCGCGAACCCAGGCCGCGGGCGACGGCCGCGGCGGCGGCGAGCCCCCCCGCGGCGGCGAGGAAGTTCTGCACGGTCAGGCCCATCATCTGAGTCAGCTGCGAGACTCCCGTCTCGCCGGCGTAGTTCTGCCAGTCGGTCGTCGTGGAGAAGCTGACGGCCGTGTTGTAGGCAAGCTCCGGCGCGACCGCCCCGGCGCCGGTGGGGTTCAGGGGCAGGCTGCCCTGCAGGCGCTGGATGAGGTACAGCGCGGCGATCGAGACGAAGGTGAACACGAGCAGCGAGGCCGTGTACGCCTTCCACGACTGCATCTCCCCGGGATCGATCCTCGCCACCCGGTAGATGGTGCGCTCGACCGGCCGCAGGAACGGCGACAGGACGTTGTGGTGGCCCTCCATCGCGGCGTGGATGTAGCCGCCGACGGGTGGCGTGAGGGCCAGTACCGTCAGCATAACGGTGGCCAGGGTCAGGATGCCGGCGATGGTCACGGCGCGCGGCCCCGCCCGAGCAGGCGCGACCGCCGCCTACGTGGGACCGCGCTCGCGTTCACGGATCGAGTTTGCCCATGGCCCCAAGCGGCGACCCGGCGACGGGCCCTTCGAGCGCTCAAGGATGGCTAAACGATCCGAACGGCTCGCAGAGGCGAGTCGGGTATGGCACCCTCCCGTCCGACCCACCCGCATGCGAGCCCGACGCGAGCGCCACGAGGGAGGCGATGACGACTCAACGAGCCAGCCATGAGCGGGTCCCGCGGGCGGCGACGGAGGCTGCGTTCCTGGGCACGCTCGCCGGCGGCGACGTCGAGCGGGCCGGCCAGATCGCAGCGTCCTGGCCGCGAGCTCAGCTCGCCGGCGTGCTCCGCGACCTGGAGCCCGGGCAGGTCATCGCTCTATATGCGGGCCTGGGGGCCGGCACGCTCGCCGGCCTGCTGCGCCAGCTGGACGCGGCGGACGCGGCGGTGGTCCTGATGGGGCTGACGGACGCGCAGGTCGCCGACGTCGTCGATGAATTGCCGGCTGACGAAGCGGCCGACGTGATCGCCGCCATCAAGGCGATCGCACCGGCGCGGGCCAGGCCGATCCTCGTCGAGATGGACCGCGCGGGCGACGTGCAGGCCCTGCTGGCCTTCCTGCCCGACACGGCCGGCGGCCGCATGACCAGCGACTTCGTGGCCGTCCGGCCCGAGGCCACTGCCGCAGAGGCGATCCAGGCCGTGCGCGACCGCACGAAGGACCGTGGCAGCGAGTTCCGCAGCTACATCTATGTCACCGATGCGTCACGGCAGCTCCTGGGCGTGGCGCCCCTCTATCGCCTGATCATGGTCGACCCGGCCACGACCATCGGCGATCTCATGGCCCCCGACCCAGTGCGTGTGATGGGCACCGACGATCAGCGCGACGTCGCGGCCGCCTTCCGCGAGCACCACTTCCTGGCCGTGCCGGTTGTGGATCTGGAGGGCCGCCTCATCGGGGTCATCACCGCCGACGATGTCGCCGACGTGCTGGACCAGGAGGCGACCGAGGACATGTACCGCATGGCCGGCGTCGGCGTCACCGAGCGGGCCACCAGCCCGATGCTCGAGTCGGCGCGCCGGCGTGTGCCGTGGTTGGCCTTCAACATGGTCTGGTCGCTGGGTTCCGCGGTCGTCATCAGCTTCTTCGAGCCGACCATCGAGAAGGCAGCCGTCCTGGCCGTCTTCATCCCCGTGATCACGGGTCAGGCGGGCAACGCCGGCATCCAGACGGCGACGATCGTGATCCGCTCGCTGGCCCTGGGGGACGTCTCCCCCAAGGACACGCTATCGGTGCTCCTGCGGGAGTGGGGCGTCGGCCTGATCAAGGGCGTCATCTTCGGGACGGCCCTCTTCGTGATCGCGCTGGTGTGGAAGGGCAACCTGGCCCTCGGCGTCATCGCCGGGACGGCCCTCTTCCTGAACATCGCCGTCGTCGCGTCCACGACCGGCGTCCTCCTGCCGATGACCCTGCGCCGCATCGGCATCGATCCGGCCACCATCGCCGGCGTCTTCGACACGATGTTCTCCGACCTGCTGGGCAACCTGCTGTACCTGGGCATCGCCACGGTGCTGATCAGCTGGCTGTTGTAGGGGGGCTAGCGACGGGGTGCGGCCTGCTCCGGTCCCTCGCGGCGGTAGGGCACGTCGAGGACCACGATGTCCTGCCGCCCCACGAGGGCGGCGCGGATCCGTCGCGAATTCTGGTTGTACAGGAAACGGCCCCACCAGTGCGGGGCGACGTACTCGGGGATGAGGACGATCGTGACGCCCTTCGGATGCTCGGCCTGCGACACCTCGAGGTAGCGCACGAACGGCTTGACCAGCGAGCGATACGGGGATTCGACGATCACCACGGGCGCATCCGGCACCTGCCGCTCGATCCGCTCACGGAACCGTTCGCCGTCGGCGAGATCGGTCGTTACGTGCACCACGTCGACCTCGCGCGCCATCGTCATGCCCACCCGGATCGCCTGCACCACGGCACGCGTGAGGGCCGGCGCGGCAACGACGATCCGCTGTGAGCGGGTGGGGTGCGGGATGACCACGTCGGAGCTGACGTCCAGGCCCTGTGCCTCCAGCACATAGGCGTGGTGGATCGCCAGCATGACCACGACGAGGACGGGCACGACGACGAAGATGATCCAGGCGCCAAGGGCGAACTTCGCGACGGCGAAGATGACCACGACCACCGCCGTGGTCGTCGCCCCCAGGCCGTTGAAGAAGGCGCTGCGGCGCCATCCTGACCCTCGTTCCCGGAACCAATGGCGCACCATGCCGGCCTGCGAGAGGGTGAACGCGGTGAAGACGCCCACGGCGTACAGGGGGATGAGCGCTTCGACCTTCCCGGAGAACGCCACCACGAGGGCGATGGACACCACCGCGAGGGCCACGATGCCGGCGTTGAAGGCGAGGCGCTCGCCGCGGAACGCGAACTGCCGCGGGAAGTAGCCGTCCTTGGCCAGGATCGAGGCCACACGGGGGAAGTCCGCGAAGCTGGTCTGGGCCGCTAGGACCAGGATGCCCATCGTCGACAGCTGCAGGATGAACCACAGCGGCCCGGTGCCGTACACGGCCCGCCCGATCTGGGAAAGGACGGACTCCCCGCTGGCCGCAGGCAGCGCGCCGGAGACGTGGGCCAGGAAGGAGGTCCCCAGGAACATCGTGCCCAGCAGGAGCGACATCGTGAGCATCGTGGTGCGGGCGTTCCGCCACTCCGGGGGCTTGAAGGCCGGCACGCCGTTGGCGACCGCCTCCGTGCCGGTCATGGCCGAGCAGCCGTCGGCGAAAGCGCGCAACAGGAGGAGTACGCCGAACGTCTCAACCGGGACTTGGGCCGGCACGACGTCGGTCACCGTCGGCGGCTGGCCGAGGATCGTGCGCAGCACGCCGAGCGTGATCATCAACAGGGCGCTACCCAGGAAGATGTAGGTCGGCGCGGCGAAGATCGTGCCGCTCTCGCGCAGCCCTCGCAGGTTCACCACCATCACGATGAGGATGGCCAGGACGATGGCCGGCACGGCGACCGGTAGGAGCGGCGGGAACAGCGAGTAAAGGGCCTGGACGCCGCTCGACACGCTCACCGCCACGGTCAGGACGTAGTCCGTCAGCAGCGCGGCGGCCGCGACGAGGCCCGGCACGACCCCCAGGTTGGCGTGGGCCACGATGTAGCTGCCCCCGCCGTTGGGATAGGCCCGGATCGTCTGGCGATAGGACAGTGTCACCAGGGCCAGCACGCCGACGATGGCGAAGGAGATCGGCAGCAGCCAACCGAAGGCGATCGTCCCCACCCCCAGCAGCGTGTAGAGGCTGGCTTCGGTGGCGTAGGCGACCGACGACATGACGTCGGATGAGAAGACGGGCAAGGCCTTCCACTTGGGCAGGCGCTCGACGATCTCCTCCTCACTCGACAGGGGCCGGCCGAAGAGGATGCGCCGCGCGGAGGCCGCCGCCCTCCCCACCGGCGTGCCAGGCTCCTCGGCCGCCAGGCGCGCCTGGATGACCCCCGGTGCCTGGTAACGGAAGTACTTGTGCTGGGGGCGCTCGATGAGGACGCGGCGGTCGCCGGGCTTGACCCCGGGGAGCTGCTGACGCGAGTCGCTCATGGCGCGCCCCGAGCGACCATCTCTCCCACCCGCCAATCATACGGGCGTCATCCCGGCGACCCGCGCGCCCCGGGCTTGAGCGATCGTTGAGCGCTTGAGGCGTGCGGGGGGCCGTCCTTTCTTGGGGCCGCGACTACCGTCAAGACATGGATGACCCGTCCGACGTGGCTGCACGTCCCGCCGGATCCGAACTGGATCGCGGCGAGACCCGTCGCGCGATCGTCCGGGAGATGCGCCTCGTCGAGCAGGCCATCGCGCTGGTGGCCTCAGGTGGCGCCCCCCGGGTGACCGTCGGCGGGTTGACCTTCGGCGCCCAGATCCTGCCCCAGGTCGCGTCCCTCGCCCAGCGGCAGCAGGTCCAGGTCCACGAGCTTTGGTCACCCTGGTCCGACATCTGCCAGGTGGAGGTGCGCGCGGGTGCCTGACATGGCGGCCGCATCCGGTCCCCTGCTGTTGGTGGACGACGACGAGGCCTTCGTGGACCTCGTCAAGCGCCAGCTGGAGGCGCGAGGCTACCGGGTCGTCACGGCAGGCACGATCGAGTCCTGCCGCCAGCAGCTGGACCGGGGCCTTCGGCCGGCGCTCCTGCTGCTCGACATCAACCTGCCGGCGGAGTCCGGCTGGTCCCTTCTACGGGAGGGCCGGCTCAAGGAAGCCGGCTCGCCGCCGGTGGT